>DYHU01000054.1:7582-9171 GCA_020724025.1 Syntrophorhabdus sp.
TTCGGGTTGATCATATGCTTCTTCCACCATGTATTCTTTTTTTCGGAATCAAAGGCCACTCCCATCAGTTCTGTAAAGTAGAAGATTGGAAGACCCACGTCCTGCCTCATCTCGAGGTTAGCCTGACAGAGTCCGCAGGAAGTGACAATACACTGCGCCCCTGCCTCCTTTGCCATGGAGACAATCTTTCCCACCATCTTTTGAACCACATTCCCATAGGTCAGCGCCAGGTCTGCACCACAACAGTCAATCTTATAGGACCACTCCACCGGCTCTGCACCGATGGCTTCCATGATCCGATCCATATACTGAGGGTTCTCGGGATCATCCAGCCCGGTCACCTTGGGATGCCGCACCAGCGCACATCCATAGTAGCAGGCCGGCTTCAATCCCGTTAACGGCTTCTTCACCTTTTCGCGAATCTTATCCAGGCCCACCCGGTTGAGGATCACATCGATTAAAGCCAGAATCTCCTGTCCAGGATCATAGGTAAATTGAACGATGTCCTCAATCTCTTTTCGCTTGGCTTCATCATTTTTGAGCGCATACTCGGTCCGTTTCAGCATATTGAAACATCCGGCACAGGGGATAACAAGGGGCCCTGCCTGGGCGGCCTGAGCCTTCGAGATGTTTCTTGCCGGAAGGCAGAGGGAGAGGAGATGATTGATGCTGTGCGTGGCTGCAGCACCGCAACAGTTCCAGTCCTCGATCTCCACGAGATCCACCCCTAATGTTTTAAAAACCTCATGGGTCGATTGCCCGTACTCATAGGATGTGGAATGATCCGTACAACCCGGAAAATAAGAAAACTTCATTTGTTTCCTCCAAAATGTAATTCACGGAATACTGGAATATTGGAATATTGGGTCTAAATACGAAAAAAACCTCTTACCCATCATTACACTAATCCATTGGTCTAATTTTTTTCACATCATTCCATCATTCCATTATTCCATTCTTCCATTTATTTCACTTTTCTGCACCTCTCAAATATTCTTTTTATCTCGTTCCTCCCCTTGATCAGGCTGGGCAAGAGGGGGATCTTCCCCTTCATAAAGAGCATCATGCCGGGGATAAGATCTGTGAGGAAGTCCTTGCTCCGCAGTTTATAATCGATCAACATCGTCGCCTCATGGACCCTTCCGCCTCTCCGGATGCTATCGACAAATGCCTCATGGAGGAGATGAATATTCTTCTCCTTTGCGTGGATTCCCTCATCAATAGCCATCTCTCTCAGAGCATCCATCAGGACCCCGATGTCGATCTCATTCGGACACCGGGTTCCGCAGGTCTCACAGGAGACACAGAGCCAGATGGCGCTGCTTTCCAGGACCTCCTTCTTCATCCCCATTTGAATCATCCGAATGAGACTGTTGGGCCGGATATCCATCAAAGGGGCAGTGGGGCAGCCCGCCGTGCATTTGAGGCACTGGTAGCAGAGGCTCAGGTCTTCCCCGCTCCGTTTCTTGGCCTCCTCCAGAAAAGAGGAATCAATCTTCTCCATGCTGACAGCCGTTTCCAATTTTATCTCCTCCTTATTCATTTCCCAGAGAATTACCCTCCCCCTTGACGGGGGAGGGTAAGGGTGG
>DYHU01000054.1:9271-15153 GCA_020724025.1 Syntrophorhabdus sp.
GGGGTGAATCATTTCTTCTTCCCCCTCCCCTTCATCCCCTCCCGCCAGGGGAGGGGAAATTTTTAGTAGTTATTTTTAAGCAACAAAGGTATCCAACATCCGAAGAGTCTGGATCGACGAACTATTTCTTAACTCACAGGCAAAATTTGGGCAAGCCGCGATACAGGCTCCGCATCCCTGACAGAGTGCGCTATGGACGACCGAGATCCCCCGCCGGGAATCCATCTCCCTTGCCTCATAGGGACAGATTTCAACACAAATGCCGCACCCACTGCAAATGTTTTTATCAACAAAAGCGATCAAAGGGTCCTGAAGGAGTTGATCCGTCGAAAGTAGGGCTTGAATCTTACTGGCCGTTGCTGAGGCCTGTGAGACCGTATCCGAGATATCTTTCGGGCTCTGACCGCAACCGGCCAGGTAGATTCCCCTGGTTGAACTCTCCACAGGATAGAGTTTAATATGAGCCTCTGTTAAAAAGCCATGGCGATCGACCGTGGCCCTCAGTTTGGCAGCCAGATCTTTCACGCCCTCACTTGGAATGACGGCTGTGGCCAATACGACCATATCCGCCGCCACTTCAACCATTTTCCCCGTGAGGGTATCCACCCCTAATACCCTTACCTTCCCATCATCCTGAAAGATCCTGGAGACACGGCCTCTGAGGTAGAGAAGACCTCTTTCCTCGATTGTCTTCTGTAAAAATTCCTCGTAGCCTTTGCCATCCGACCGAATGTCCATGTAGAAGATATAGGGCTGTCCGTCCGGGACTTGCTCTTTATAAATCTTTGCCTGTTTGGCTGTGTACATACAGCATATGCGGGAGCAGTAAGGCATATACCGGTCCGGGTCCCTGGAGGCCACACACTGGATGAAGACCATCTCCTTCGGAACCTTTCCATCAGAGGGCCGGATGATTCTTCCCTTGGTGGGTCCATCTTCTGAAAGCATCCGTTCCAAAGCGAGGCCATCGATCACATCCGGAATCTCTCCATATCCGTACTCACCGAGCCGCTCCCCCGGATAGAGTTCAAATCCTGTAGCCACGACAATGGCTCCGACCTTCTTCCCAATCCGTTCATCCTCCTGTTTGAAACGGATCGCCTTCTCAGGGCAGACCTCTTCACATCTTCTGCAACTTCCATCATTGAAGTATCGGCAATGGTCTCGATGAATCACGGGTTTATTGGGAACGCTTTGGGGGTAGAGCAAATCGATCGCCTTTCGAACTCCCAGCCCCCTCTCAAATTGGGAAACATATTCCACAGGGCAGTCCCTGATGCATAGGCCGCAACCATTACACCTCTCCCAATCCACATGGGTTGCCTTCTTCCGGATCGTCAGTTCGAAATTCCCCACATAGCCCTTCACATCCTCCATCTCTGAATAACAGTGGAGATCGATCCCAGGATGCTTCTCTATCTCCAATGCCTTTGTGAGGAGATCGGGAAGGGCGGGATGGAGATCGGGAAAGGTCTTTGATAGTTGGGTCATATGTCCGCCCAGGGCCTGCTCCTTCTCGATCAGGATCACCTCATAACCTCCCTCTGCCAGATCGAGGGCGGCTGTCATTCCTGCAATCCCTCCGCCGATGACGAGGACACTCCGGTTGATGGAAACGGAAATAGCTTCAAGCCTCTCATTCTCCCTCACCTTCTCCAGGGTCGCCAGAATGATCTCCTCCGCCTTCTCTGTCGCCTTCTCCTTCTCCTTCTGGTGAACCCAACTGCATTGTTCCCGGATATTGGCGATCTCGCAGAGATAGGGGTTCATCCCTTCCGACTTAACCGCCTTTCTGAAGGTGTTCTCATGCATGCTCGGTGAACAGCAGGCGACGACGACGCCCTCCAATCCCTTCTCCCGAATGGCCTCTCTGATGAGCTGTTGCCCGGGTTCGGAGCACATATAGATGTAGTCGGCGCTATGGCTGACATCTTCCACTTTTTCCATATTGCCGGCCACTGATTTGACATCGACGGTGCCCGCAATATTCACTCCGCAATGGCAGATAAAAACACCCAGCTTTTTCATACAACGTCTCAGAAGGTTACATTTTCTCCGGATATTCTTTTCTTTCTCACAATGGAATGTTGGAATAATGGAATATTGGGCAATAACCCATCGTTCCATTATTCCACTATTCCATTATTCCAGTCTTCCGCTCAGTTTTTTGCAAACAAGCCCTGGACCTTGCTTGCTGCGCCATTGGCATGAGCCACGGCATCGGCGATATCTTTCGGCCCCTGAGCGCAGCCTGCGAGGTAGATTCCCTCCACATGGGTCTCCACAGGCCTGAGCTTTCTCTCCGCCTCTGTGAAGAACCCATATTCATCCGTGTTGATCCCCAGTTTTTGAGCCAGACCCTTCGCCCCCCCTTGCGGAATGATGGCAGTGGCCAGGACGACCATATCCGCAGAGACTTCCACCTTCTTTCCGGTCAGCGTATCCACACCCCAGACCACGATCTTTCCGTCATCCCTGAAGATCCGGGAGACCCTGCCGCGGAGATAGAGGATCCCTTCCTCTTCCATCCCCTGCTGGATGAACTCTTCGTAACCCTTGCCTGTTGACCGGATATCCATATAGAAGATATAGACCTGCCCGTCATGGACTTTATGTTTGTAGAGCCTGGCGTGCTTGGCCGTGTACATACAGCAGACCCGTGAGCAGTAAGGCATATACCGTTCCGGGTCCCTTGACCCCGTGCACTGGATGAAAACAACCTCTCTGGGAACTTTGCCATCCGAAGGCCTTCTGATTTCACCCGTGGTCGGTCCGGATGCGGAATTGAGCCTCTCAAAGGCTAAGCCATCGATCACATCCGGAATCACCCCATAACCATATTCCCCGAAAGTCTCCTTTGGAATCAGGTCAAAACCCACGGCGGCCACGATGGCTCCGACTTTCTCTTCGACAAAACGGTCTTGCTGCTCGTAGTCAATGGCTCCGACCGGACAGACCTTCTCGCAGACCCTGCATTTCTTCTCCAGGAAATAACGGCAGTTGGAAGGATTGATGACAGGCTTGTTCGGAACGGCCTGGGGCGAAAGCGTATAGATCGCCTTTCCCGGGCCCATGGACCGGTCAAATTCAGAAGGCTTTTTCGAAGGACACTTTTCCTGACAGAGACCGCAGCCCGTGCATTTCTCCCAGTCCACATAGGCCGCCTTTCTACGAACCCTCACGGTAAAATCGCCCGCCTTTCCTTCCACCTCATCCACCTCTGAATAGGTGAGGAGTTTAATATGAGGATGCTGGCCTGTCTCCACTGTTTTTGGGGTCAGAGTGCACTGGGCGCAATCAAGCGTGGGAAAGGTCTCCGAGAGCTGAAGCATCCTCCCTCCGATGGAGGGAAGCTTCTCCACCAGAATGACATCATAACCTGCGTTTCCGATGTCAATGGATGCGGAGATTCCGGCAATGCCTCCGCCAACCACCATCGCTCTTTTTATGAATCTTCCATTATCTTTCATCTTAAATAAAACCCTTTCCCTTTAAGAGAGGCAAAGGATCCACAAAGTTCTGCTCGAATCCAAGGGTCTGATAATCGAGTCCCATGGCTATCCCGAGAAGCTGGGTGAAATAGAGGATCGGAATGGGTTTGAAGTCCGGATATTTCTGCTTCATATCGGACTGTTGATGGTCGATGTTGAAGGTGCACATCGGGCAGGTTGAAACGACGACCTCTGCCCTGTTCTTAATGGCGGAACCCAATATCTTATAACCACACTCTGTAGCCACTTCGGGTGAGCCCACGGATTGGAAAGACCCGCAGCATTCAATCTTATAGGGAAAATCGATGGCCTCTGCGCCCATGGCCTCCAGGAACTCTTCAAACAGGGTGGGCCTCTCCTTGTCGTCAAATCCCATCTCATCAAAAGGCCGCAGAAGCATACATCCATAATAGGCCGCCGCCTTTAGCCCGGCGAGCGGCTTCTTCACCTTCTCTTTGATTTGTGAAAAACCGATCTCTTGTTTCAGGATCTCCAGGTAGTGGAGGACCTGGAGGTCTCCCTGGTAGTTCATCTCGATAAAGTTATTGATCTTCTCCCTTTTCTCACCATCATTCTGAATCAATCGGTTCGTCCGCTTGATCACATTGAAGCAGATGGCACAGAGAGTCGTCAGGGTAGTCCCTCTCTCTCTCGCCTTAGCTAAAATTCTCGAAGGCGGGAGAAGGGCCATAATATTGTCCGTGGCCAATGGAAAAGTGGCTCCACAGCAGGTCCAGTTGGGAAGTTCCTTCAATTCGAACCCGAGGAGATGGGAACAGTCCCGGGCCGTCTGATCGAGATTTTTGGCCTTGGTATAAAGCGTGCACCCGGGAAAGTAGAGATAATCCATCCATAGCTCCTTCCAAATCCCAAATCACAAATTCCAAATCCCAAATAAACCCCAAATTCCAATTTCAAATGACCAAACAGATTTTGTTTTGAGTTTGGGTGATTGGAATTTATTTGATCCCGCCCTGGCGGGATTGGAATTTGGTGCTTTCATATGACTATGCGCTTTGCTGCTAAGAAAGGAACTTCCTAAATCCGCTGATAAATGCAATCTGGGGAACCCTTTCCAGAAACCCTTCCGGGAATTCGGAAACCTGAATGTAATCCTTCCGGTCCTTCTTCCTCAGAATGACCATCCTCAACGCATCCATCACCCTGGCGATATCGATCCCCTTGGGACACCTCGAAGTGCACTGAAGGCAGGAAGCGCAGAGCCAGAAGGTGTTGACCGCAAGAGCCTCTTCTTCCAGGCCGAGAAGCGTATAACGGATGACCTCATGAGGGCCGACCTCCATGGCAAAGGCCACCGGACAACCTGCGGTGCAATTTCCGCACTGATAACAGGCAAAGAGGCTCTGCCCGCTGATCAACTCCACCTTCTTCGTAAATTCGTTGTGAACTTTATGCCTTGTGAGTTCGATCTTCATTGCCCATCTCCAAATTTGAGAATGCTTTGAATTGCAGGAGGTTCGCTTTCATCTTATTCTAATTATAAAACATCTAAACCTATTTCGTGAGCAGTGGTGTGAGGGTATATCCCATTGCAATAAGCGCCTGGGTTCCTAAAATAGTGATGACATTTGCTCCCAATATTGGAATTAACCTCTGCATATCGTCATAATATTTCAACGCCCCCCTGGCCGCTTTCCATCCGAAGCCAACGGTTGCCAAACCGATGAGCGTCAGCGGAGGCATCAACTTCGTAAGAACTCCGATGATAATGAAGAGATAAGATGCAATGAGTAAGGCGACAAAGAGAACACTTGCCTTCTTCCTCCCGAGATAGATCACCAGATGCCTCCTCCCTCCCTTTTGATCCGCCTCGCGGTCAGGGAACTCATTCAAAAAGAGAAGGTTGGATGTAAGGATGCCGGGGGTGATGGAGGCAAATAGGGCTTCCCAGCTGTATCTTCCCGTCTGGACGAAATAGGAACCGAGGATGATTAAAGGCCCGAAGTTAATACCTGCAAAGAATTCACCTAAAAGCCATTTGGAAATATAGACATTGTAAAAATAGGCAGAAAATCCTGCCACGAGAAGAAGGGGAAAGAGAAGCCAGCCCTTCACCAGGACGAAAAAGGCTCCGATCACCATGGCGAGGAGCAGACAGATCGTTGCACACCAGAAGGCTTGCCTCGGTTGAAGGAGGTTTCCGGTGAGGACGCCGCTTCCTCCGCTGAAGGGGGTTCTCCGGGTGTTTAAATCAATCCCATCGACATAGTCGTAGTAATCATTGATCACATTGACGGTTATATGGACGAGGATCGAACCGATCATCGCCAGAACAAAATATCCCGGATGAAAGAATCCCTCATGGGCCGCAATAGCCGTCCCCAGGGACACGAGGATGATGGTCAGGGGAATAAAATGGAAACGGGGCAG
>DYHU01000054.1:15253-16920 GCA_020724025.1 Syntrophorhabdus sp.
CTCCCCCTCTATATAGAGGTCGTTTCCTCGAATATCATTGATCACAATCACCGGAAGGTCTTCGACCTCCAGTCTCCGGATGGCCTCCGGGCCAAGATCCTCATAAGCCACCACTTCGGCCTTCTTCACCCTTTTGGCAAGAAGAGCGCCTGCGCCTCCGGTGGCCGCAAAGTAAACCGCTTTCCACTTCTTCATCGCTTCTTTGACCACATCGGATCGCATGCCCTTTCCGATCATCCCCTTCAGGCCTTTCTCAATCAAAGCAGGGGCATAGGCATCCATCCGGTAACTGGTCGTAGGGCCGGCTGACCCGAAGATCTGTCCTGGTCTGGCGGGGGTCGGGCCGACATAATAGATGATTTGGCCCCGAATGTCAAAAGGGAGCTCTTTCCCCTCTTTCAAAAGATCGTAGAGCCTTTTGTGTGCGGCATCCCTTCCCGTATAGATGACACCACTGATCAGAACCCGATCGCCAATCTTCAATTTCCCCACATCCTCATCACTCAGAGGTGTCTTTAAACGAATAGGTTCAGTCATATCTCCTCCATCTTAGACAATTGATGGGGTGATAGGGTGGTTGGGAGATGGGGTGTTAGGTTTTTTTATCTCCCTCCCCCCTCATCTCCCTATCTCCCTAAATCACAATCTCTTTATGTCTCTGGGCGTGGCACTGGATGTTCACGGCCAAAGGAAAGCTGGCGATGTGGCAGCCCATCATCAAGATGTGAACCGCCAGAGAAGTCGTTCGTCCTCCCAAACCCTGTGGCCCAATACCCAGCCTGTTGATCTCCTCAAGGGTCTCTGACTCCAACCTGTCCAGCTCCGGATCCGGATTCTTGCTCCCGAGAGGACGGAGAAGGCTCTTCTTCGCAAGAAGCGCGGCCAGTTCAAATGTCCCTCCGATTCCCACTCCGACAATGGTCGGAGGACATGGATTCGAACCCGACTCCTTCACCCTCTGCACGACATATCGTTTAATTCCCTCAATCCCATCGGATGGTGTAAGCATCACCACCCGGCTCATATTCTCACTGCCGCCTCCTTTTGGAGCCACCGTGATCTTAACCCTATCTCCCGTAACAATCTCCGTATGAATGACGGCGGGCGTGTTGTCCCCGGTATTTGCCCGGGTGAAAGGATGGCAGATCGACTTCCTGAGATACCCGTCACGGTATCCCTGACGAACCCCTTCAAAGATCGCCTCCTTCAGGTCTCCTCCGACCAGATGAACATCCTGCCCCAATTCGATGAAGACCACTGCAAATCCCGTATCCTGACAGATGGCCACCCTTTCGTCTCTTGCAATTCGGGCATTCTCTTTCAACTCTTTTAGTATCTCTATCCCCAGAGGAGATTCTTCCTTCTCGATGGCCCGATCAAAGGCCACAAGCACATCCTCTCCCAGATTGGTATTCGCCTCCATACAGAGGTCTCTCACCTTCTCAGTGATCAACTTCACATCGATCTCTCGCATGGTTTCCCTTTCGGAATTTTGATAATTCTTAACTTCTTAGCGCTTCGAAAAGAACCTTCTTTAGTCTCATTTATTGTGTCATTCCCGTGCAAACGGGAATCCAGTACCTACGAAAAACATCTGGATTCCTGCTTTCGCAGAAGGAATGACAACCCTGAGAATTCCATGTTTAGATCTTTGTTCAAAGAGCTAA
>DYHU01000358.1 GCA_020724025.1 Syntrophorhabdus sp.
AAAAATAAACCAGGGGCGAGGGGAGATTGGGCAGGAGATCTCAATTTAATTTTGAGATTGCTATCAAGTCATCAAAGGGAAAAACGTTGCAAATCATTGAATGCGATGTCTTAATCATTGGCGCCGGAGGGGCTGGCCTCAGGGCCGCTATTGAAGCCAAGGAGACTTTCAAAAGAGGAAAAATTTTCCTCGTCACCAAAGGCTCGTTTGGAAAATCAGGCGTCACAGCCACGGCCTGCTCGGACCGGATGGCTTTCCATGCCACACTCCCTTATACCGAACCCGGAGGTTCTGACAACTGGAAATATCATGCCGAGGATATCTATCGGATCGGAGGTTATATCTCGGATGGAGATCTGGCAGCCATTTTAGCAAAGGAGTCAGAAGCCGCATTTGAATATCTCGACCGTCTGGGGGTTCCGTTTGTAAAAAGAAAGGATGGCTTGGCGGACCAGTTTGTCACCGACGGTTCTGAATTTGCCAGGGCTTGCTATACGGGGCTGAGGACAGCCAACCATATTGAGGAAGCCCTGCTCACGAAGGTCTCCTCAATGGATATCAGGATCATCGAGCACTGCATGGTAGCAGACCTCATCAAATATCGTGGGAGGATTATTGGTGCCCTTGGAATTGATGAGAGAGAAGAAGACGAAATCGAAGATCGATTGAAAGTCTTTTCCAGTAAGACGACCATCCTTGCCACAGGCGGCGCCGGAGAGGTCTTTGAAACTCATGTCTTTCCGGAAGGAATGACAGGAGATGGCTATGCCCTGGCTTACCGGGCAGGAGCAGAACTGGTCAATATGGAGTTCATCCAGATCGGCCCGGCTTCGATCAAGACCAGGTTGAACTGCTCCGGAAGCCTGATGAGAGCTGTCCCCAGATTCCTGAACGAAAAAGGCGAAGAGTTTTTAAAAAACTATCTTCCGGGAGGAACTTCCCCGGCAGAGATGGGCAATCTCGTTTTTGAGAAGGGAGCAAGCTGGCCTGTCTCATTGGATAAAAGGACCCATCTCATTGATGTCGCAATGTTTAAGGAGACCGCTCGAGGCCACCGGGTTTTTCTCGATTACGGAGCCAATCCTGAAGGCTTCCGGTTCCATGATCTGGATCAGATGTGGCAACAGCGATATGAGAGAGAGATCAAGGTAATCCTTCGTCCCAAAGAGAGAACGAGGTCGCCTCTTGACCGTCTGGCGGAGATTAATCCCGAATCCATTGAGTGGCTTAAGGAACACGGCATCGATCTTAAATCAGGAGAACGTATTGAGATTGCCCCCTGCATCCAGCACTTTCAGGGAGGGGTGAAGATCAGGGTGAAGGCCAATACCTCCCTCAAGGGTCTGTATGCCGCTGGAGAATGTGCAGGCGGTCAGCATGGTGCAAATCGTCCGGGTGGAAATGCCCTTCTCGATGGCCAGGTCTTCGGTCGGATTTCGGGCCATGAGGCCGCACTGGAGGCGATAAATCAATATCAAAAGCCGGGGATCAGTCCCAGCCGAATTGAAAAATTTCTGTCGAGATTAAATCTTTTGAAAAAGGGGGAGAAAGCATCTGAAGTGAGAAGGGCGCTTCACTCCCTCACCTCTTTATATGCGAGTGTGGTCCGGACAACAGAGGGGATCAGGAAAGGACTGAAGAGTTTAGAGGCATTAAGAAGAGAAGGTGTTTCCACTGACACTAGGGGTCTTATCTTTGCCTTAGAGACGGAGAATCTTTTAGATGTGGCGGAGATGGTTTTGAGGGCATGCCTCTTGCGAAAAGAATCTCGAGGGCCTCACCTTTTCTTCAATAAATGGGATGATCCTCATCCCCTTCCCTCTCAAGACCCGAAGTGGAGAAAATATATCGTTATTCAGAACCGATCGGGGAAGATGGCTTTGAAAAAAGCGATGCCTGTCCCCCTCACCCCTTCCCTCTCCCCTCTGGGGAGAGGGCACCACCGTCCAAAGCCAGACTCTGGCGCGGGACGGGAAGGGTGAGGGGAGTGAAGGAGTAGAAAATGAACTTAGAAATGCTCTCCTCGCCCATCCAAATCGGTAAGAAGACGGCAATCAACCGCATCGTGAATCAACCCATGGAATGTAATGACGGAGATTCCGGAGGAAGCCCCACCCGACTGACCTTTGAGCGTTATCGAAATCTTGCAGAAGGAGGAGCAGGCATCACCATCGTTGAATCACTCACCCTCTCCTATGAAAGCCGGGCGCGAAAGAACCAGTTGAAGATCTCTGAAGAGACGGCCAAGGGTCTCGAGAGATTAGTAAGGGAGATGAGGGAGGTCAATCCGAAACCCCTCATTTTCTTTCAGATCAACCATTCGGGAAGGGTGAGCGGCGCCGCCTTTTCAAAAGTCGTCTCCCTCTATCCCACCGGAGATCCGTCCGTCCACATCCTGACCGATCAGGAGATCGAAGAGATCGGGAATCAGTTTGTTGAGGCAACTCTCATCGCAAAGGAAGTGGGAGCAGACGGCATCGATTTCAAACATTGTCATGGATACCTCTGCGGCGAGATGCTCCGGCCTGCCAATACGAGGCCTGATCCATATGGCGGAAGTTTTGAAAACCGGACAAGGTTCTTCAAAGAGACGGCGGAGAAGATAAAGAAAGCGATCGGTAAGGAAAACTTTCTTGTCGGGGTGAGATATTCGATCTACGAGGGCATCCCGGGAGGCTTTGGCACAACCGGTCCGGAGGAGGTGGAAGAGGATCTCTTTGAACCGCTCCGTTTTGCCAGAATGGTTGAAGAGATGGGAATGGACTACATCAATGTCTCAGCAGGGATCCCTGCCACCACTCCTGAAATCGTGAGGCCAACTAAAAATTATCCAGAGGGGATCTATAGACATTTCGGTTGGGCTAAAGCGGTAAAGAAGGTGATCAGAATTCCAGTTATCGGTTCAGGATATAGTTATTTAAGAGATGGGAAAAATGATCTCAAGGAACCCGACCCATCCAAGAAGAGTTTTCTCTATTGGGCCGGGAAGAATCTGAGGGGTGGCCATGTGGATCTGGTCGGAATCGGAAGACAGTCTCTTGCCGATCCTCTCTTCGCAAAAAAGATCCTCTCGGGAGATATGGACCGGATTCAGTTTTGCACTGCCTGCGGAGGGTGCACCCTCCTTCTAAAATCTCAAAGGGAAGTGGGTTGTTCGGTCTATAATGAATATTATAAAAAGATATTAAAACAGACGATGAAAGAAAAATGATTAATTAGTGTCTGTTTATAAACTAACGGTTTCCAAAAAGGTCGTCATTCCGGCGA
>DYHU01000359.1 GCA_020724025.1 Syntrophorhabdus sp.
ATAAGCACCAAATCTCAATTTCCAAAACGGATTTAGTGTTATTATTTGCTCATTGATAATTGGTCATTGATTATTGACCTTTGATTCGTTAAAGACGGTCCCATCGTCTAGTGGCCTAGGACACCGGCCTCTCACGTCGGTAACACGGGTTCGAACCCCGTTGGGACCACCACATATAGAGCGGGAAATCGATCTAAAGGAATTCCTTAAACATGGAAAGAAGTAGAGATTGGATGGATCAGGCAGAAGGTGATTTGAAACACGCCCAAAGCGATATGGAGCGAGGTTTCTATGAGTGGTCTTGCTTTTCTTCACAACAGGCAGCCGAGAAAGCAGTTAAAGCGGTTTTTCAGAAAATGGGTGCTGAAGCCTGGGGGCATTCGGTCAGCGATTTGCTTCAGGAATTGTCGAAAAGATACGAGATTCCCAAAGAACTTATGGACGGGGCTTTAGAGTTAGATAAAGCTTACATCCCTACCAGATATCCAAATGCCCATCCATCTGGTTCTCCTAAGGATCGTTACATAGAAGAGGAAGCCAGGAGGCTTTTCAATCATGCCCACAAAATCATCAAGTTCTGTTCGGATTTTCTATCCAAAATTTGATCAGGCATATCTCCTCCGAATCCTTCCAGAGAGGCTTAAGATCCTACAAAGAGAGCTCCAGCTCCTTCGAGTTGTCCTCTTCGGTTCCTATGCCAAAGGGAACTTTACGGTTGGAAGCGACGTAGATCTGCTAATCGTTTACAAAGGAGGAAAAAGAGCAGGTGCATATGCCATTGCCAAAAAAACCCTTGATATTCCACAGCTTGAGCCTCACCTTTATTCAGAGGATGAGTATAAGGAAATGGAGGGAATCATTAATAAAATGTCCGATGGCGGGATATTAATACAATCTGAAAAACCTCTTACCTCACAATAGGCCGGCATTGCGATGGAATACCTTCCTGTTACCGTCGATAAAAGCCATCTGATCACCATTGGGGAGAGGCTCTATTCGGAGAGCATTGAACTCATCCGGGAGCTGGTGAACAATGCCTATGACGCCGATGCCACAGAGGTCCTAATCAAAATGACCGATGAGCTGATCGAGGTTAAAGATGATGGCACGGGGATGGACCGGGAGGGTCTGCGGCAATATTTTAATATCGGTTCCCAGGAAAAGGTTTTGAAAGCAAAATCTCCTCGTTTCCACCGGGACCGGATCGGTCAATTCGGCATTGGGAAATTTGCAAGCCTCTCTGCCTGCGAGTGTTTTGAAGTCTATACACAGAAGGATGATTTTGCGGCCAGAGTGACTTTTGACAAAAAAGAATGGGAAAAGGAGGGAGAGGAATGGAACCTGCCGCTCCAGATTCTGGCTCCGGACAAGGAGAGGGGCAATGGGACTACGGTTACCCTCCTTCGGTTGGCAAGAGAATTTGAACCTGAAGAGGTTATTCGAAAGATTGTCGAAGGAACCCCCCTTAAAGTTTCAAACTTTACTGTCAGACTGAATGGGATGCGCATTACTCCGAGAAGTCTGAGCGGGCATCGGATTCCATTTCTCGAAGGGACGGAATTCGGTCCTGTCCATGGTGAGGTTGTGATCCTTCCTTCTTCGACTGCCTCGCCAGAGGAACTGGGAGTGGATGTGAAGGTCAAGCAGGTCACTATCAAAAGGGAGCTTTTCGGTTTGGAACACTGGGGGAAGATCGCCTCAAGGATTCGGGGAGAAATCCACGCCGATTTTCTGCCGGTCACGACCGATCGGTCGGGATTTATTGTCGATAGTCCTCAACACCAGGCCTTTAAAAGGGTCATGGAGAAAGTGATCCAGGAGGTCGATGGTGTTTTAAAACGATTAGCCGGCCGAAAGGAGAAACGGAAGGCCAGCAAGGCGCTGAAGGAGGCCCTTCAGAGAGTTCATCGAGCGCTCGCTCTCAATCCGGACCTTTCTCCATTTGGCGCCATTCCTATGGCCGGAGAAGGCGAGGGAATGGGAGGTGCGGCAGCGGTTTCGAAAAAATCTGAGCGAGACGGGAAGGCTGAAGTTGACCTCATTTCAGGGGAAAAAGAAGAAGAGGGCAAACCCATTTCAGCGCCCAAGAAGATAAGGAAGAAATCGCCCAAGGTGAAGCGATTGACTCCCAATGCGGTGGTGCAGAGGATGAAATTCGGAGAGATGGGAGTTTCTGTCTGCCTTGACGATTTTGGAGAAAATGGACCGGAATGTTTTACAGAGGGAACGGTGATCTATATCAATCAACAACACCCTCTTTATCAACGGGAAGCAAAGAGACCGGAGACCTACCTGCTAAACGTAGCAAGACTGATTACGCAGGAAATCACATTGATGAAAGACACCAAAAACCCTCGACTCGCCTTTTCAAGGCAAAGCAAGCTCCTCCGGGACGCCTTCATTGAACATCCTCCCGGTTAAGTGGTTTGCGACTTACGACATACCCTCATAATCTTTTTGAATATCTTCTTCAAATCTTCTTCCTTCAAGGGACCTCGATTTTTTGAATTAAGTCTCTTTAAAATTTCATCTTCCCTCTTGGGATTGTAGATCTTTTCTCTCCTCTTCTTCTTAATCTTTCCAATCTCTAATGCGATGGAAAGGCGCCGGTTGAGCAGAGAAAGCAGTTTCTGATCGATGAGATCGATCTGTTTTCTCCTCTCTCTCAACGCTTGTAGCGATTGGGATCTGACTTCCTTTTCCATCATTCCGCCTTATCCAGCAATTCTATTTGAGCGCCCAACCCCTTCATGACTTCGTAAAAGTTGGGGAAAGATACCTTCATATACTCTGCATGGTCAATCGTTGTGGGCCCTTTAGCGATCAGACCCGCCACGGCCATTGCCATGACGATTCGATGGTCATGCCGGCCGTCGATGTCGGCGCCTTTGAGCTCGGAGTGGTAGATGGTCAGGCTATCGGGTGTCTCCTCAAACTTCCCACCCATCTTGGTCAGCTCCTCTTTGATGGATCGGGTGCGGTCGGTCTCCTTGAGGCGGCTGGCGCCGATGTTGTAGAGCACGGTCTTGCCCTTGGCCTTGCAGCCCAACACCGCCAGGATGGGAACGGCATCCGGAGTGCCGGAGCAGTCGATCTCGATGCCATGGAGATCGCTTCCGCCTTCCAGGGTCACGGTGCGTCCGCCGTCGGTGAAGGTGACCTTAGCGCCCATCTCCTTGAGGATGTGGGGGTACCTGCGCTCGCCGGCGAAGTCGTCCGGGTCCATACCCACGAAG
>DYHU01000360.1 GCA_020724025.1 Syntrophorhabdus sp.
TGCCGTTTCATTCACAATTT
Source organism: Syntrophorhabdus sp. (assembly GCA_020724025.1). The sequence goes on from DYHU01000360.1 coordinate 21, forward strand.
CAAATAGTTACCTTGGTCCGACCCCCCTTAACCTTAAACCTTATATCAATAGATGCACGCATCTAGTATGGACAGAACCTCTTCAAGCACGCTGTCTGAAGCCCTCCCGATGCACTTGGCCTTACGTGCACGGAAATCAATCGATTTGACTTGCTCGACCATGACGAATCCGGTGACATTGGGGCCATTCACAACTGCCACATGGAAGGGGAAACTCCGCTCTGTGTTGGTGAGGGGGCACACGATAGCGAGACCTGTATGTCTATTGAACAAGGAGTTGCTCACAACCAACGCAGGCCGGCGGCCTCTCTGCTCATGGCCAGACTGCGGGTCGAAAGTGACAGTGACGAAGTCGCCTTTTTGGGGAACATAGGTTGTCATTTACCAGTTCTCTCTACCAACAGGTTTTCCCCATTCAACTTCCCCTGTCTTGTAATTCTTTGGAATGCGGGACACCAGTTCTTGTAGACTCTGTTTGCCTCGTACGCGCCTTGCGGGAGCAATGACAATCACGCCGTCTTGTGTGGACACATCGACGATATCACCAACCGAAATGCGGGCTTCCTCAAGAACCTGCTTAGCAAGACGGAGCCCCTGACTGTTACCCCATTTCTGAACTTTTGTAACCATGTTGATACCTCCTTAGGTTATACCAAGTATAGCCCATGGCCTGTGTTCTGTCAATTCCATTCGAGGCCCAACGACCCTGTAGGAAAAGTCCTTTTGACGAGCGAGAACGACGTTTTCGGGGGTCACTTGACCCTTCCCAAGCATGAGATCATTGATTGTGGCGGATTCGATGAGGTTACTTTTTTCTGCACCTCACCCAAGAATCTACTTGGGGACTTTTTCTACAGCCTCAACGCCATGGTCAGCCAGAGCCCGCTGTATGGGCGATTGGCTGCACCAAGTTGTTGGGCGGTCATTATTCCTAATTGATCTCTCCTTTATGCTTGTCCCACCATTTGATGAACTCCCAGTAATACAGCGGCTTGATCCGCTGCCCGGATTCCTCTCGAAAGAGCAGACCGGCCAACTCCATAGCTTTCAGGCTCTTCTCCTTCTTCATAACGTCCACGAGGAACTGCAGCCTTTGCTTTTTGGGGATGTCGGTTCTCTTCAATATAAATTCCATGACACCCAGCCTGATGATATCATCCGATGCGTAGTAGAAGCTCGTAAGGCCATCAAGGGTGAGCTTTGAAGGGTCTACATCTTTTGGCCAAGGCACGGTTACCCATCCAGTTACCCAGATGGGTCGCATGTGTTCGTAAACCACTTTGTTGAAGACCTGCACGGCCTTGCCTCGGAAAGGGTAAGTATTGTCGTTTCCCCATAACCATAGCTGATCGAAGGCTTGCCTATCATCACTCATTGCCGCAAGGCTTACAAGGTAGAAATCTACCGCCATTCTCAGCTCGCCGAGAGCCGCCTGAACCTTCGTCACGAGTGCCCCTGCCGTTTCGGCTTGGGATTGCGCCTGTTTGGACAAGTTCTGTACAGCCTGTATTTCAGTAAGTACCTGCCTTGCCTTGCCCTCGATAACGTTGATTGATTCCGTCTGTTGTTCGACTCTTACTTTTACTTTTCCCAGATTCTCAGAAACTTCCGTAGCGGTCCTTTCGGCACCACGTGCTCGTTCAAGTGCTTGGCTCGCCGCCAAACGCTCTTTTCTGGCCTCCCCAAGTTGCTGGTAAGCAATTATCATCATGATCAAAGCTATCAATAGACCTACATGATCGATGCGTAGGTAATTTAAATATCGCCGCTGATGCCGCCCACAGTGCCTGCAGACGGATGCCTCGGCGGGCATAGAAGCTGCACAATAACAGCATCGTTTCTTCTCGCGTTTGTGAGATACTGATGGGTAGCCGTGGCTAGCGTATTCAGAGGCAGCGCTCTTGTCCTCGGCCGGTTGGTTGTTATCTGACATAAATGAATTCATCTTTCTCTTTGCGCCAATTCATTATTGTGTTTTCTCGATCAAAGCCCAACAGATATTAGACAGAAAAATTAAATTATCATATAATAATTCTGCCTGTTATTGCATGCCTGATTCTTGCCTAACCTTTTAAAAATGAAAGAGTTTCTATGGTGAAAATGATGGATATCTGCATTTCCTCCAAGTGGCCCGAGGGGTATCTGAAGAAGGGACCCAAAAATATTATGATACAGACTCCAGGGGCATCCATCTTCTGTTTTTTGGGGATGGTGGAACATTATCAAAAAGAGAGGACGGCGTCAAGATATTAAAGGGGTGATTTGGGGTTCCATCTTCAATTTTAAATTTATGAAGGAGTCCATCATTGAGGAGACATATTCTTCCGAAAATCTCCCCTCTCCCCTCTTTGCCCTCCAGGCCAGAGGCCCTATAGGCCGGAGGCCAAAGAGGGGGAGTTCTTGCCTTTTGTAAAAGGAGGGAAGGAGGGATTTAGTCTTCAATGTTTAGACAATTATGGACCGACTATTAATTCCTAACCGATGCCTGACACCAATTATTCAAATTTCGAATGTTTCTTTTAATACCTCAAGAGCTTCTTCTCTGGTCCGGATCTCGCCCTCGACCTGTTTTTCACGGATGAAATTAAGGATTTCACCTACTTTCGGTCCGGAAGAGTAACCCAGGGCCATCACATCGTGACCGGTGATGAGAGGGGGAGGATGGACGATGTCCTTCTCTCCGAATAATTGAAGAAGTCGAAGGCAATGTCCTTCAACGATCTCGTCAATCTGGATGGACAGGATTCCGCGGCTTGCCTCCTTGTCCGCAAGGGTATGAAGGACAAGCAGGGGTGTTTCCTCTCCCGCTTGATTGACCAGCCTTTTGAGGGCCGACTCCCCGGTCTCAGGGGAGAGGTTGAGGATTCTCATATGATGCTTGATGAGATAAAGGATCCTGTTCTTCATCGGGTTGGAGAATCTCAGCCTCTCCATGACGGCCTCTGCCCTCTCGCAGGAGAAGGATTCATGGTGATAGAAGTGGACCCTCCCGTTCTCATCCTGAGAATAGGTATCCTGTTTTCCGAGGTCATGGAAGAGGGCGGCATAATTTAAGGTCAGCCTATCTTCCTGGGTCAGAGAGATCGCTCTTCCATTCTGATCCAACCATTCCGTAGCCCAGGATATTTTATCGATCATGAGAAGAATATGCGAAAGGACATGGAGATGGTGGCGCTTATTCTGGCCGAGGCCTTTTAGCCCCTCTAACTCCGGCA
>DYHU01000361.1 GCA_020724025.1 Syntrophorhabdus sp.
GTGGTCTGAAATCCACAGTCAAAAGGTATCGTTGAGTGCTTTTTGCCCCTTCGTTATCGGATGCCTCAATTTCGATGGTATGATTTCCTTTATCTTCTTTTCTAATCTCCCATCGGATGAGTCCAGTATCCTTGTCAATCTCCATCCCTTTTGGCCCTGATTTTAAAACGAAGGTAACGGGGTCATTGTCCGGGTCGTTTGCTTTGACTTGATAGAGATAGGTCGATTTCTCTACAGAGGTCGGAGGTGAGGAAACAATGATCGGAGGGCTATTGGATATGACGACCACGTCCGATTTTTTGGGGGCACCCGTGACTTCCCGATCGTCCGGGGTCGCCGTCACCGTGATGGAGTCTCCTTTTTTAAATCGATTCCGTTCCAATATCTCCTTTCCTTCCTCCGTCAATACCGCCCCGTTTTTTTCCCATCTGTAGGTGTAATAGATAAAATCCCCATCCGGATCGAAACCTTTCATCACCACCTTCAAATCTTCTCTTGCAGAGGCCATTTTAGGTTCGATTCTCACTTCCTGAATGATGGGCGGAGAATTAAGGACCCTGACCGGAGCGGATAGAAACGGTTTCCCTTCCACCTTACCGTCAGATGGTGCGACACTCACCCTGATAAGATCCCCTTTTTTAAAAGTCCCGCTTTTTAACACATTCCTGTTCTCTCCAACCATCTCGGCATCGTTCTTAATCCACTGATAGAGGTAATTGATAGGATCCTGGTCCGGGTCCTTGCCCTGAACGGTTACGCCAAGGTCGTTTTCCCGTGTGGGTTTCTCCGGTAAAATACTCACCGATGTGATTACAGGCGGTGAATTGGCTTTCGATTTGGGCTCCACCCTCTCAGAGCTTCCACAGGAAAAGAGTCCGAATGGAAGAGAGAGTATGAATAGTACGGTGAATATTTCTATTGGGATTCGTTTCATACCGTTATAATTTTATACTCCCGCACGGGTAAAATGTCAAAATTAAATTCTTAAGGTAAAGGTTAGGGTAACGAGGCCCGTATCGTTAATAAAAGGTTACGTTTGCCGTCTTTAAATCTTTCGCCGTAACCGTTACCGAATGACGAAACGGGCTTCGTAACCGTAACCTTTTAACAACTTACTTTTACCTTTAAAACGATCAACTTTCTACGATTCCGTAATCCTTGATTTTATAAAGGAGGGCCCGGTGACTGATCTCGAGCAATCGGGCCGCATGGGTATGATTCCCTTTCGTCTTCCTCAATGCCTTCCTGATTAAGCCCATCTCCAATATTCTGGAACCTTTTTTGATCGAATATTCCTCTTCAGCCATGGAAACCATTGGAACTTCGTTCTGAAAATTTTGAATCTCAAAAGGTAAATTGTCTAATTCTATTTTTTCTCCATCTGTCAATACCACAGCCCTTTCGATCGTATTTTCCAGTTCCCTCACATTCCCGGACCATTTATAGTTCATCAATGCTTCGAGAGCCTTTGAGTCAACCTCTTTCACATGTTTGTTCAGGTTTTGATTGTGCTTATTAATAAAATGCTGAGAGAGGAGAGGAATATCCTCTCTTCTCTCACGCAGTGGCGGGATGGAAAGATGGAGGACATTTAAACGATAGAACAGGTCGTCCCTGAATCTCCCTTCGTTCACCTCTCTGACAAGATCCTTAACCGTCGCCGCAATAACTCTTACATCAATTTGAAGCGATTTTGACTCCCCTACCCTCCTGATCTCCCCATCCTGAAGCGCCCGGAGCAGTTTGACCTGGAGTTGGGCGGGTAATTCCCCGATTTCATCCAGAAAGATCGTCCCTTCATCGGCCTCTTCAAAAAGCCCTTTTTTGGTACGGATGGCGTCGGTGAATGCGCCTTTCACATGGCCAAAGAGTTCGCTTTCCAGAAGATTCTCGGGGATGGCTCCGCAATTGACCGGAACAAAGAGCTTTTTCGACCGGTCGCTATTATAGTGGATGGCTTTGGCAACTAATTCCTTGCCGGTTCCGCTTTCTCCCGTGATGAGGATGGTCGATTTATAGGGCGCCACTTTCCTGATGATTTCAAATAGCTTGGTCATCTTCTCATTCTTGCTCACGATATTTTCAAAACTATACTCCTTCTTCACTTCCCTTCGTAGCAGTTCGTTTTCTTTTCTCAGCCTTTCCCTCTCCTCCGCTTTTTTCAGGGTCAGAATAATTTCATCCGGCTTGAACGGCTTTGAGATGTAGTCATAGGCCCCTAATTTCATGGCTTCGATAGCGGTATCCACGGTCCCGTAGGCTGACATCATAATGACAGGAGCCTCTGTCCCTGCCTTCTGAGATTCTTGTAAAAATTCCAGGCCGTCCATCTTTGGCATTCGGATATCGCAAAGGACATGATCAAACGCAGCGCTTGAGATTTTACTCAAACCTTCTTCTCCATTGGCGGCGCCCTCCACCTCATATCCCTCTTTTCTTAGTATGACGGTTAATACATTTCGAAAACTCTCCTCATCGTCCACAATGAGAATCCGTTTGGGAATCATGAATTCCTCCTAAGGTTTTGGGAGATAGGTTACGGTAACGAGGCCCGTTTCGTTTAAAAAGGTTACGTCAGTTGTCTTTTAATTCTTTTTGCGTAACCGTTACCGCTTCACGAAACCGGCTTCGTAACCGATAAACGTAACCCCGTATTTAGGCTACGGTAACGAGGCCCGTTTCGTTAGAAAAAGGTTACGTTAGTCGTCTCTTGAACTTACTCCACGCAGATGACAGGTTATAAAGCTGCCTTCCGGATTTATCGTAAAGATCAATCAACTCCTCGCATAACTTTTTGTCCACATTTGCCCCATATAAATCCCTGCATTGTTCTAACCCAACAATAGTTTCGTTACACTCGCCCATGGCATCGTCAAGGTATTTTTGAAATCCACGTTTTTGGTGTCTTTTGGCGTAACCTTCAGCCCTCCGGGGTGGAGCCACAATATTATCACTCAGGCTATTCATTTGATACTTTCCTCCAAACTCTTAATGAGTCTGCTTCTTTTTGTCCCGTGATTCTTTAGTTCATGCTCTCGCCATCTTGCCTCATTACGTTTTTCATAGAGCTCAAATCCTAGCCAAAGATATTTGAAATTTCCTCTCAAAGCCCCTCCCCCTTCGATGGGGGAGGGTGAGGGTGGGGGTGGACAGAAAAGGTTCGGTCTGAATTTAGTCCCCCCTCCCCTTTATCCCCTCCCACGTTGGGGAGGGGAGGGTTTTTGTGTAA
>DYHU01000362.1 GCA_020724025.1 Syntrophorhabdus sp.
ACCAGCAGAGCATGCCGCCATCGATGTTCTTCACATTCTCAAAACCTTCCTGCTGGAGTTTGAGACAGGCTTTATAGGAACGAAGGCCTGATTCGCAGTGGACGGCAATCTCCTTCTTTTTATCGAGTTCTCCCGCACGCTTTTCTAACTTCCACAAAGGAATCCAGGTGGAACCGGGAATCCGTTTTCTTTTAACCTCATCTTCCTCCCTGACATCTAGGACCTGAAAAGTCTCTTTTGAAGTTGAAAGTTTCTGTCTCACCTCTGCAACCTGAATCCCCCTTACCCTTCCCTCCAGCTTGTTCGTCAGGACATTGGCCGCCACAATGATGGGTGAGAGGACCGGACTGAAGGGCGGAGCATAAGCCAGATCCACATTAGCCAGTTCCTGACAGGTCATCTTTCCGTGAAGGGCTATGGCCAGGGTATCGATAAATTTATCCGAAGGGCCTTCTCCGATGGCCTGCCCGCCAAGAATTCGGCCTGTCTCCTGATCGGCGATCACCTTCAGGGTGGATTCCTTCCCTCCGGGATAATAGTGAGCCCGATCAAATCCTTTCACAATGGCCTGAAGGGGGCGGAATCCTTCCTTCTCTGCCTCTTTCATGCCCAGTCCGGTCTTGGCCACATTGAAATCGAAAACCTTGAAGATTGCGGTTCCCATCACCCCTGGAAAGGTGGCATCCCCTCCGCAGACATTCACGCCGACTACCCTTCCCTGTTTATTTGCTGTGGAGCCGAGAGGAATCCAGACCTTTCCCCCTGTGATCAGGTGAGTCGTCTCAACGCAGTCACCGGCAGCATAGATCCCCTCAGCGCTCGTCTCCATCTTCTCGTTCACCCATACCGCTCCGGTCTCACCGATCCTCAACCCGGCCTTTTTCGCCAGCTCAACCCGGGGCCGGACTCCAAGGCTCATCAGAACCGCATTCGCCTCTATCTCGCGGCCTGCTGTCTGGACCTGTGTCACCTTTCCTTCTCTTCCCCTCAGGGCTTCAATGCCCTCTGAGGTATAGATCCGGACTCCTTTCCTCTCCAGGTATTGACGGAGCAATCCTGAAAAATCCTCATCAAAAAGGGTGAGGATCTGAGGCGCCAATTCGACAATCGTCACCTTCTTGCCTAAATGGATGAGGGATTCGGCCATCTCCAGTCCGATGTAGCCGCCACCGGCGATCACAACATCAGTGATCTTCTCTGATCTCACCGCCTGAAGAATCGCATCGGCATCGAAGATCGAACGAAGATAAAAGACATTTCTTAGATCGATTCCTTCGATCTTCGGCCGGATGGGCTGGGCGCCTGTGGCGAGAACCAGTCGGTCAAAATGATCCTTAAATATCTCTCCCGATTCCAGGTTTTTTCCGGCAATCGTCCTCTCGTTAATATCAATCTCTTCGATATTTCGCTTTCTCAGGATTTTTATCCCGTCTTGAGCAAACTTGCCTGGCGTCCTCGAAATCAGCTCTCCTCTCTCCTTGATCAGGCCGCCGATAAAGTAGGGAAGTCCACAACCTGCATAGGAAATCTCTTCTTCTCCCTGATAGATGACGATCTCCATCTGAGGGTCGCATCTTTTGGCCTTGGCGGCAGCCTTCGGCCCTGCGGCCACCCCTCCGATCACCAGAAGTCTCTTTCCCATATTAAAACTCCCTTAAGGTGACCAAATTATTCCTCAAAGATAAAGGGTGTCCCCATTTTTTTCAATGAGAAGTTATTGAAGATATGATGACCATCGAAGTCTAAGACCCGCATATCGTCCTTCCCTTGAAGATCTTCGACGATATCCGTGTAATTGTACCCGTAGAGGTCTTTGCACTTTTCGACAGTCACCTCAAAGGAAATAAATTTTTTGATCCCCTTTGACTTCAATTTATTAACGAAGTTGGGATCATCGAGTGAGGGATATGAAGTCAATATGAGGATCGGCCCCGTTCCTGTAAAAACGATTACAGCTTTCATCTGCACCCCTCCTTTCTTTAAAGTGCCGAAACGCCGGACTTCGGCGTGCAGGCACGGATAGCGTAGGGGCAATTCATGAATTGCCCCTACAAGTCTCGGCGAAAATGCGGTTGCCGGACACGAATGTCCGGCCTATCGGATTTTTGGAATCGCTGCATTCATCCCCGCCCACAGGGCGGTCCATTCTGCAGCATTTTCGTAAAAGAAGCAATCCTAAGCCAAGTCTCCAATAGGTCAATTTTCCGGTTCTATCACATTGAGTTTCGCTCCCCACGGCCATCTCTCTATGCGCTATGCTCTATGCCTTTTTTGGGTTCACCCGGAACGGCGCTGGTTATAAAAATTCCAGAGCGCCTTCGATTGAGGGTCGAGGTTGGCCAGGCCGTATTTCTGAGCCCAATCCATCGCCTCCATAAATTCCTGGACGGTAATCCCACGGGCAATCTCAGGATATTCATAGGCTTTATATTCAACCCGGTACTGGGCCATGATATTGACATAGGTGTTTCGGGGTAGGGCCTCAGCCACCCATTTGACGAATTTCTCTGTCCCGGCTACCCGGTTTGGCATGACCAGGTGCCGGATCATCACTCCCCGGAGGGCAATCCCCTGTCGATTCATCTGGTGCACTCCTACCTGCCTGTTCATCTCAAAGACTGCTTTCTTTACGACTTCAGGATAATCCGAAGCGCCGGCCGAATACTTTCCCGCCTTATCCGAATCCATATATTTCACATCCGGCTTATAAATATCCACGATGCCATCCAAAATTTTCAATATCTCCACTCGTTCGTATCCGCTGGTATTGTAGAAAAGAGGGACGCAAAGCCCCTTTTTCAAAGCTATCCTTGTGGCGTTGAGAATGTTAGGCATGACATGCGTAGGAGTGACGAGATTGACATTATGACAGCCCATCTTCTGGAGGTGGAGCATCATGTCCGCCAGATCCTCATCCCGGATCTCCTTCCCCCTTCCCTCATGGGCGATGGGCCAGTTCTGGCAGAAGACACAGCGGAAATTACAATTGGAGAAGAAGATCGTCCCGGACCCGTTTTGGCCTACCACGGACATCTCTTCGCCAAAATGGGGATGGTGACTGAAGATGACGGGTTTTAAGGGTGCCCGGCAGAAGCCCTTCTCGCCCTTCTGCCTGTTCACCCCGCACATCCTGGGGCAGAGATGGCATTTCTCAAAGATTGAATAAGCCTGTTCAATTCTCTTTCCGAGTTTCCCCTCTCTCTCTAATTTCTCATAGGCCGGGA
>DYHU01000055.1:0-1883 GCA_020724025.1 Syntrophorhabdus sp.
CTGAAAAGGCTATTTTCTGTCATTCCTGCGCAAGCAGGAATCCAGTCTTTTTAAGCATTTAGAATTCCCATGGATTCCCGTTTTCACGGGAATGACGACTTTTTACGAATTCATCATTATTTTTGGCACTCAAAAACAAACACCCCATCCTAATCCCCCTCTATGTGAGACCGTATCGTTGTTAAAGGAAGGGGAGGGGTCCCCATTGCGATTTTGAGATTGCTGGTTTATGGTTATTCCTGGATGGGATGAATTGGAATGAAAAATCGTATATCAGAATCCGGCATCATTGAAGATCGGGAGTTGGCGGAATATTACAGCCTCATGGCCAAGCGGCACATGAGGATTCCCTGTCAGAGGGTGCTCAGCCGGATAAAGGCAAAGGGAATCGAAAAGGGAAAAGCACTCGATGTCGGAACCGGCCCCGGAATTTTTCCTATTTTTTTATCGAAGGCGCTCCCGGAGATTCGATTTAAAGGGATTGACCTCTCTCCGGTTATGGTCGAGATTGCCCGAAAAAATGCCATTGAAACGGGCAGAGAGGATGGGATTGACTTTCAGGTGGGTTCCGCTTATTCGCTTCCCTGCGAGGACCATTCTCTCGATCTCCTCCTCTGCATCAACACGCTTCACCATTTAGACCAACCGGTTGCCTTCTTCAATGAGGTGGCCCGGGTTTTGAAAGAGGAGGGCGCCTTTGTCATCGTCGATTTTCACAGGGACGCTCCTTATTTCTATATTTGGCTCTTCAACGCCATCTGGAAGATCTTCTTCGGGAAAAATCCAAAGGCAAAGGAGGGCTTCCTGGAGTCGGTCCGATCCTCCTACACCCTTGAAGAATGCCGCGATTTTCTGAAAGAGTCGAAGCTAAGAAACTGGAACCTGTCTACCCGAACGATCGAAATGTGGATCGAATCGGCAAGACCTTCTCCCTAATTCTCCCTTGATCCATCCGCATCCCGGAAGATGAAAAAACAGAGGGAAGGCATCTCTCGCACCGATGATGAAAAAATGTTATGTTTTTGGTAATGAAAGCGGATATGGAGATGGAGGAGATCGGTTGCCCCCTCTGCGAGGGATCCGGAGGAATCCCTTACCATCAAGAGGGCTCTTTCCAAATGGTGCGATGCCCTGAATGCCGATTCATCTATCTCAATCCAAGGCCAACGAAGGAATCCCTTTTCCGTTTCTATCAGGACTACCTTCCGGAAGGCGAGTCTTCCCTCGGGGCATGGCAGAGGATGATGGGGCCGGTCTTCAAACGGGCGGCCAATCTCATCCGGCAATATAAAAAAAAGGGCAGGCTATTAGATGTGGGGTCCGGTTTCGGTTTTTTTCTTTCGGAAATGAGGGCTCAGGGATGGGAGGTCACAGGAGTTGAGATCTCTCAAAAGGCCATGGATTATGCAAGAAATGTCCTGGGGCTCACCGTCCATGCGGGACCATTGGAGAAGATCGGTTTTCCGCAAAGCGATTTCGATGTGGTCAGCGGTTTTTATGTGATTGAGCATCTTCCCGATCCCATGGCCTTTCTGAAAGAGTGTTATCGAATCCTAAAACCCGGAGGGCTTCTCCTGTTAAGGTATCCTCACACCACGCCGATCAAAAACTTTCTCCGTTTTTTCAGGGTTGAGAACCGGTTCTATGACCTGCCCGCTCATCTCTCTGACTTTTCACCCGAGTCGGTCGGGCGGTGTCTGAAAGGGGTTGGATTTGAGAAATGGGAACACCTCATCGGCGGACATACCCTTCCGGGCGGCCTGGGTAAACGAATGGCTTCCATATTTTTCGGGAGTTTTGCGGAAATGCTTTGTTATCTGAGCGGAAAGAAGATTTTATTCCCGGGTGTGAGCAAGACAGTGTTGGCTTATAAAGGGGAATAA
>DYHU01000055.1:1983-16610 GCA_020724025.1 Syntrophorhabdus sp.
TCGAAGCCCAATCCCTTGGAGTGGATGAAGTCGTGCAACGCTTGAGGGAGTCCCGAGAGAAGACGAAAGATTTTGCCGCCGATCTCCTCCAGGAAAAGAAGATATCCTTACTCAAGGAGAAGGTGATCTCTAGAGGAAGGATTCGATTTAAAAAACCGGATAAGATCTTCATCGAATTTTTCCATCCGGAGGCAAGCCAGATGGTCTTCGATGGCAAGACGTTTCTCCTCTATTTTAAGGAGGAGAAGATGGCGGAGCGCTATCACATCCATGGGAATCCTGTTACCGAGAAATACCTTCTCTTCTCCAAGGACCCTTTCCAGGAAAAACTGGCTCAGTGGAAGATCGTGGAGGATCGGGAAACCTTTCTGGTCATGGAAATATTGCCTAAAGTGAAAGAGGCCCTGTTTGTTAAGACGAAAATATGGATATCCAAAAAGGACTGGATGATTGTGGCGATGGAGATGGTTGAGAAGAACGAAGACACAACTCTTCTTCGTTATTCCAATATTAAGGTGAACACAGGTCTCATTGATTCCGATTTCAGGATCGATCTTCCAAAGGATGTAAAGATTACAGAGATCAAATGAGAAAGAGGGTTGTCATCACCGGTCTGGGTGTCGTGAGCGCCGTGGGGAATAACGTGCCCCGGTTCTGGGATTCCCTTATTCAGGGAAAAGATGGGGCAAAAGAGATCACCGCCTTCGATGCCACTGCCTATAAGACGAAGATGGCGGCAGAGGTTTCAGGTCTGGATCCCGAAGCCCATTTCTCCAAAAGGGAACTTCGCCGTTTTTCCCGGTGCGACCAGTTTGGATTGGTTGCCTTCAGGGAGGCGTGGAAGTCTTCAGGTCTCGACCGGGTTTCGCTGGATAAGGAGAGGGCAGGAGTGGTGCTGGGAGCAGGCTCCGGCGGAATCCTCTCTGTTGAAAAGTACTTTCGAAATTTCTATAAAGGTCTGGGAGGGCTTTCACCCTCTCTTTTGATTTCGTACTCCCTTGCCACGACCACAGACCTCATCGCCATGGAGGGGAATCTTAAGGGACCCCGGAGCACCACGGCTACGGTCTGCTCCTCGAGCTCTGTTTCCATGGGTGTGGCCTTCGACATGATTCAAATGGGTCTCGCGGAAGTGATGATCAGTGGGGGAAGCGATTCTCTTTGCGAGGTCTCCTTCAGCGGATTCAGCAGTCTGAAGTTGATCGATCCCGAAAGTTGCAAACCCTTCGATAAGAAAAGGCAGGGGTTGATGATCGGTGAAGGAGCAGGCATCCTCATCCTCGAAGAGCTGGAACATGCCTTGAGAAGAGGCGCTCCCATCCATGCAGAGTTTTTAGGATATGGTATCTGTGCCGATGCTTATCATCTCACTGCCCCAGAGCCCAATGGAGAGGGCGTGGAGAGGGTGATCCAGACGGCTTTAACCCATGCCGGGGTTTCCACAGAGGAGGTAGATACGATCAATGCCCATGGGACAGCCACTCCTTTTAATGATATTGCTGAGACGAGAGGTATTAAAAGAGTGTTTGGAGAGAGGGCAAGGGAGATTCCCATCAGCGGAATTAAGTCCATGGTGGGGCACTGCCTGGGGTCTGCCGGTGGCATTGAAGCTGTTGCAACCGTTTTGACAATAGAGAAAGAGATCATCCCTCCAACGATTCACTATGAGGTGCCTGATCCCCATTGCGATCTCTACTATACGCCGAATCAATCGATTAAGAAGGATGTTCGGGTTGCCCTCTCAAACTCTTTTGCCTTCGGCGGCAATAACGCCTGTCTGGTGTTTGGGAAATTTGATGGAAACGGATAGAGTTCAAGGAGCTGGTCCATTGCGGAATGCGGATTGCGGATTGCGGAATAAAAACTCATTCCGAATTCCGAAATCCGAAATCCGAAATCAAGAAAGGCGTCGCGTCGTCATCACCGGTCTTGGAATCATCTCATCCATCGGGGTGGGCAGAGAGGAGTTCTGGGAGAACTGCCTTCTGGGAATCTCCGGGATCAAACCGGTTCAAAGGTTTGATGTGAGTTCCTATCCCTCAAAATTGGGAGCCCAGCTTCCTGAAATAGATTTCAAGGCCTTCATCAAACCTGCCAATCTCAGAAGGATGGATCGAATTGGAAAGATCATGGTATCGGCGGTGAGGCTGGCTCTCAATGATTCAAATCTTGATTTAGGGAAAGAAGATCCCAATCGAATGGGAATCTCCATTGGCACAGGTCTCGGAAGTTCAGATACGGTAGACCAATTCTTCCGCTCTCTCTTAAAAGAGGGTCCTGTTGGAGCCCAGCCCCTTCTCTTTCAGACCGCTGTCCCAAACGCCATTACAAGCCACTGTGCCATCGAATACGGCATCAAGGGGGTGAACATCACCTTCTCCCACAAAGAAACCTCCACAGAGATGGCGATGACTTATGCCTATCATCTCTTAAGAGAGGGAAAGGCGGATGTCATCTTCACGGGAGGAGGAGATGAGCTGAGCGAACCCCTCTATCATGTCTATTCCATGCTGGGCGCCCTTTCTCCCGGGAGAGGAAAAGGAATAGAGGGGATGAGGCCGTTTGATCGAGAAAGGAATGGAATCATTCTGGGAGAGGGAAGCGGGATACTTGTTTTAGAGACATTGGAGCATGCAGAGAAAAGGGGAGCAAGAATCTATGCAGAGATGGCCGGAGTGGGTCTTTCGGGAAGCACAGATGGAGTTGTTCGATATGACCAGAAAGGAGATTCAATTGCAAGGGCGATGTCCCTGGCTGCAGAAGAACCTGCTGGGATCGACACCATCTCTGCGGCGGCAAATTCCACTCTTGATCTGGATCGGGCAGAGACCTCAGCCATCCGAAAGGTTTTTGGAGAGAGGACAAAAGAAATTTCCGTGAGCAGTCTCAAATCGATGCTGGGTGAATTTGACGGCTCAGGAGGGATCAGAGCCTGCGGCGTTGCTTTGGGCCTCTATCAGGATGTTATTCCCCCGACGATTGGAACAACAAATCTCGATCCCCAGTGTGATTTGAATATCGTTCTTGGTCAGCCGAAAAAAGGGGAGATTCGATCCGCTTTACTTAACGGTTGTTCGAATGGTGGATCGAATATTTCCATCTGGTTTAAGCGTTACGGATAATTTAAATCCCAAAATGTTAAGCCTGATCCCGAGTTTCATCAAAACACTTTTGTGCGGGGCCTTCGGGGCCTGGCCTTTTTGGGGCTCGTTTCCGCAAAAGAAAAATAACTGGAAGATTTTTTATTGGGTATGAATTTTGACTTCTCTTTGTAAAGGGTTTCTATTCTTTCTTCCTGCTGTGCTGTTAGCAGCGTATGTTGATCGAAATGCTCCACTGCAGATTTGACAAATTTGTCTTCATCCTTAGTTAAGGAATACTGGTTTAACCCTGACATAATCCATTCGAGTCTGTCTTTTTTCATAAAACCTCCCTTTTCATCCTGATCATCCGGGTTCTTAAATTCCTAACGACTTCCCCGGAAGCCACGTCTTTCCGTTGCCTCTTTGACCAACAAATTCTTCCCCATGAAATCTATCCGGTTCAGCATGGACACAGCCCTACGGGCTTCCCATTGGGTGGACATCTCCACAAAGGCAATTCCCCTGGGTTGGCCGGTTTGCCTGTCTTCGACAATCTTGAGAGACATGACACTTCCAGCTTTAGAGAAAAGGGCTTTGAGTTCTGATTCGCAGGCCTGCAAAGGGAGGTTGGCTACGTAAACTTTCCTGTTCATATTTCCTCCTTGAGTATTTGCGCATGGGTAAAGGACCCTTGGTTAGGCCTTCCTTTCTGCGTAACATCGGCCGACGTCATTTTTGTGGAAACGGAATCAATAACGACTCATGCGGCCCTGATCATTGCGAGGACGTGCCTCATTCACACTTATCTGTTGGCCCAGGAGTTCCTTGCCATTTAGGCTTCTAATCGCCTCTTGAGCCTGAGCCTGTACAGGCATTTCTATAAAACCGAACCCTCGGGAGTGGCCAGTATACTTGTCTTTGATAATTTTTGATGAGGTCACTTGGCCGAAGGATTCAAAAGCCTGCCGGATGCTCTCTTCCGTTACATCCGAAGATAAATTTCCCACATAAATGTTCATCATTATCATCTCCTTATTTTGAATTTCTTTCCTTTCCTCGTCTTGATTGTCCATAAAAAAAGCCCGCAAAGAAGTCGTTTAGAGTTCTTGCGGGCATACGCTATAAGCCTAAAAGGCTCTCCACAACTTTATTGTTTTTTTTATTCTACCCTAATTCAGGCTTAAAAGCAAGGAGATAATTTAATTAAGCTTGACTCCCTGTTCCAAAAATTAAAGGGTCTGGACTCTCTCGGCCGGCCAGGACCTCTCTCACCCTGATTCTGTTCCGAAGACTATCTTAATTCCCGTTCCTGTTTTCGCTCTCTTTCGGAGTGAGGCATCTCCCGGCGTGATCCCGCATCCGGGGATCTCACTCCCTCACTCTCCCGGGAGTTGGTTTGTCTTGGGTTTTCAGTCTCTCTTACCGAAGGTTTCATCTCTTGTGGTTTTTCAATTCCTCGTTCCGGTCGCCCTTCTTTCTGGATTTCATGTCCACTCTCTTGGCGTCTCTGCTCGGAGGGTTTTTGGATCTCTCTTTCTCGAACAGGCCCGCTTCCCTTGTCAGGAGTTGATCTTTCTCTCACTTTCTCTCTTTCGAGTTCTATGGACTTCCGATCTTCTTTCGGGCGTTCGATCCCTGGCTGGGGGGTTCTTTCTTTGGGTTTTTCAATCGTTTTTTCCTGAGGTTTGAGCTCCGGTTGTTTTCCCGCTCTTTCAGGTGGAGTTGTTCGTTCCTTCGGTCGCTCAATCCCTTTCTCTGCTGGTCGGGCCTCCCCTGGTTTCTCAATCCTTCCCACAGGCTTTCGATCGATTGGTTTTTCAACCTCCTTAACGGGAGTTTTATGTTCTCTCCCTTTTTCCAACTCTTTCACGCCGGGCCGTTCTCCTATTCGATCGATCCCTTTCTCCACAGGTCCTCCTTCCCTTCTTTTTATCGTCATCTCCCTGGGAGGGGATTCCGGTCTCAGAACCGAGACTTCCCGCTCTTTTGCCAGGGGCCGCCTTTCTTTTACCTCCCTTACTTTGATCTCCCTGATCTTTTCAGGAGGTCTCTTGACCTGCGGGATTTCGCGGAGGACAGGCACAACAGTGGTTCTCTCTGGTTTGATATCGGGTCTTCCAACATGTATCTTTTCTATGAGGAACGGGTTCTCTCTTACTTTTACCTCCACATGCCTTCCGTGGACAAACGTGTCATGGTGAATAACCGTTACAGCATTCTGAACACGAACATTCTTATACACCACTCTTCCGACATTGATTGTCGCTATGTTGATATGGGTGATATTGACGCTGTGAGGGCCATAATATCCGTAACCGTAGTAGATCTCTCTCGGCGCCAGAGGAACCCAGGAGACATGAGTGGGGGTGCGAACCCAACCCACAAATCCAGGTCCCCAGTAGACGGCTCCTCTCGCAGGGGGAACCCAGCACCATCCGAAAGAAGGCATGAAGGCCCATCTTCCATAGTGATAGGGCACCCACCCCCAGGGTTCGTAAGAGATCCAGACATAATCACCTCTGATCCATACCCATCTTCCTATCCGGTATGGTGCCCATCCAACAGAGACTACTACCGTAGGAGTCCAGACATGACCATATTCTCTTACGTAAACCCATCTCCCATTATCTTCAAAGTCACTGGAATAAGCATACAGCTCTTCTGGGAGATAACGGGAAGGGGCTTGACGGTCAGCATATATTCGATTTCGGTTTCGATTCCATCTTTCCCACTCATCCGGAGGACCCATGGGACCGAGCTCTGCCGGGGATCCTTCTCTCAGGGCAAGAGTCCTATCTTGATCCACCCTGATCCTTCCATCCTGGTTCTCCGCATAAACAGAGCCCTGATAGACGGAAATGTCCGTATATCGATGATCCGGTAGATCAATACGAAAGATTGCACGCTCATAAGCCCTTATGGATGACATCGGCGTATCAATTTGGAGGACACTGCCTCTCACTCCCCTGAAATTTGCATAAGCCCGACCTTCCGAGAGATAGAACTGGTAGGAATCCTTCTCGAGGGTGAGGATATCGAGGCCGGATTTTTCGTCAAGCCTCAGTGCGGTTCCGTCTCTTAACTGAAGTTCAATCCGGCTCCCTTCAGGAACCCAGATTCGATCTCCATCCTTCAATGGCATATTGATGGATGCAGGAACCCAATCCCCGGTATCCTCTGTATGGATCTGGACATCTCCTTCTATTAGGCTAACGCGCAAAAATCCAAGGGTTGCCGGGTAAGATAATGCCGGCAGAAGAATGAGCACCGCCATCAGCATGATCCATCTTAATGTTTTCATCAAGTCCCTCCTTTTTTACATCCAATGGAAACCATGAACTCTAAAGCCTTTCATTTAGTATTTATGATCCTCTAATTGATTAGACGAAAAGAGATGGGTTTTTATTCTACAAAGGTGGGGAATTTCCTTTTTGACCTCTACATAATTTAAATCCAAAAATGTGAAGGCCCCAATATAAAAAGAGGGTCAGGCAACGGAATTGCGGTTGCTTGATGCCAAAGTTTCCAATAATTTCATAAAGATCCGTCCAGTTTGTCGGCGACCGATTTTTTACAGGCTCTGCAGTGTTGGGCGCCTCTGAAAAGGGGTTGACCGCATGAAGGACAGTGATAGCGCTCACATTCTGACCGCGCCCATTCCATGCTGCCCTTCTCATCACCCAACTCAGCCACCCTGGCTCGCCAAATGGGAATTGTTCTTTTCATCACTTTAATCCCCGTTTTAATCCCCGTTGCAAAACCAAAATTTTCTATTAAACTGCATGGCCATTCCTCACATTGATGGCAGGAGTAATAGCCTTTAGACCTTACACAATTCCTTATCGTACATCCCTTGCAATAACCATAGAGCTTCTTCGGCGGGTCAGGTTGCATACAGCCAAGACATTCCGTCTCTTCCGGTTGGGTTCCATAGAGATTGCCCATCACCGCCTTGAACTTCTCATTTTCATCCCTTGTCGCAATGTAAACGCCGCAGGCGCCGCAATATAACCCGCAGGGCGCCATCAGATCCTTATTTCTAATCTCTTCTTCAGTCCATCCCGCCATGCTCATCCCTCCCACGAAAAATATTTTATAGGATCATTCCTTTACAGTTTCCCTTCTTTATTTCTTCAACCAGCTCATCGATTGTGCGGACGGGGTTTTTAAGCTCGGTGAAGGCTTTGCCCACCTGATCCTTGCGGTGACAATCACTTCCACCGATGGAGGGAAGGTTTTTCAGCGTGGCGGCATCGATGGCCTTCCGGTTCATCTCCTCTGGGTTGAGGCCGTTGTGGGTTTCAATGGCATCGAGACCATCCAGACTTAAAATTTTTTCACCAAAAGAATCCCATCCCCTGAAAGGGTGGGCCGGCACACAGATTCCGCCGAGACGATGGACGCTTTCCAACACCAGGAAGAAGTCTAAATGATTTTGACTATACCATGCGTCCCAGGAATTATCTTTTATTCCATAGACGAGGAGATGCCCATGGCTGGTCGATAGTTCGGTGCCCCTGAATAGATAGAAATCCCTTGGAACCTTAATCTTGTTTATCACCCAGGAGTCCAAAAGGGAAGAGTGCTCTGTAAAGCAGACCCCGTCAAGATTCATCTGAATGGCCTGTTCGGTCAGCTCCTCAGGTTCAAGGTAATTGTCGCCTGAATATTTAGTATGACAGTGCAGGTCAATCCGCATGGGAGGGACTTAAATCATGTGATTCAAAAAGTCAACCCTTCATATCAATTTAGCTCCTTGAAAAATTCGTCATAAAATCCCTCCCCGCCTCCCTTTGCCCTCCGGGTCAGAGACCGCTCTGGGTCGGAGACCAAAGGGAGGAAAGGGTTAAGGCGCGTGATGGTTCGACGTGAAATGAAAGATTATGTTATACTGCTGACATCATGTCTGATAGGGATGTCATCATCATCGGAGCGGGAGTGGCAGGGCTTACCTGTGGCTGTCTCCTGGCACAAAAGGGCCTGAAAGTCCTGATGGTTGAGAAGAACCAGAAGATAGGCGGCTGCTGTTCCTCCTTCCAGAAAGAGGGATTTTCTTTCGATCTGTCTGTTCAGTCGCTGGGCGAATGTCAGAAGGGTGGAAGGATCTGGAATCTTTTGAAGAGATTGGACCTTCTGGATCAGATTCACTTCCTTCCCCTTGAGCCGGCAAGGGAGTATCACTTCCCGGATCAAAAAATAGTTCAATCCTCTCAACTCGAAACTCACATCGAAAACCTCTCCAGACTTTTTCCAGACGAAAGAAAGGGGATTGAGCAAGTCTACGAAGTTCTGAAAAAGATCTTTAATGAATTTTCTCAAATCCCTTCATCTCTCAACTGGTTCGATCCATCCTCCTTCTCATCTCATCACCCCCTTCTCTCTCAATACAGGGACAAGACCTATGGAGAACTTCTCAACCAGTATCTTTCCAACCCTTTCTTGAAAACCATCCTCTCGATTCGAAGTTCTTATGCATTGCTTCCTCCGGAAGAGATCTCTGTGGTGGGAATGGCTGGAATTGAGATGTCCTATTTCAACCATGGCGTCTCCTGTGTGGAGGGAAGAGTGGAGCAGTTTCCGCTCAAGATGGGGGAGGCTTTCGGGAAGATGAAGGGGAAGGTTTTGCTTGGCCAGGAAGTTGAAAAAATTCTGACGGAAAAGAAAAGGGCGGTTGGTATCCGGTTAAAAGATGGGCTGGAGTTGACAGGAGAGGTTATTGTCTCCAATATCGACGCCCAGAAGACTTTCACAGTCCTTCTTGGAGAGGATCAGGTCCCAAATGGCTTCCGGTCAAAACTGAAGGGGATGAGACCCTCCCTTTCCTATTTCATCCTCTACCTTGGGATCGACGGGGGTTTGGAGGAGCTTTCGGTTTCAAATAACGAGGTCTTCCTCGATGATCAACTCTCGGAGGAGTATCAAACTCTCTATGAGAATGGGATTCCGGATGAAGCGCCTTTCTACCTGCTTGCCCCATCCAAAGTCAATCCCTCTCATGCGCCCGAAGGGAAAAGTACGCTCTGCCTGAGCATGAAGGCTCCATATCATTTCGGCGGGGATTGGAATCAAAAGGTAATCGATCTCCTCTCCCAATACCTCATCGCCAGGGCATCGGCCCTGGTTCCCGACCTGAATAAGAGGATTCTGGCTAAAGCGGAGACGACTCCAAAAACGATTGAAAAGTGGACAGGCAACCTTCTGGGAGCCGCCTATGGATGGGCGCAAATTCCGGGTCAATCCGGGATTCATCGCCTCCAACGAACCACCCCTATTCCAAATCTCTTTTTAACCGGACACTGGACATCGCCAGGTGGGGGGATCGCCGCCGTGGTGGCTTCCGGAGAGTTGACAGCCGAAGTGATTTGGAGCAAATTTGAGAGAGGAGATTTTTAAGATGGTTCAAAAACCTTATTTATATGCTCATCCGTTTTTTTCCACTCACCCTTCCCCTATCCCCCAAGGGGAGAGGGATGGGGTGAGGGGGTTTCGGGGAAGAGATAAAAAATATTGGTGCGCATGTTTAAGTCTTTTTCTTTTAGGGATTCTTCTCACAGGATGTCCCAAGAAAATTGAAATCATTCCGCCTGAAAGGCCGCCCTTTGAAAATCCGATCATCAAACTCCTTGCGACCTTTTCCCCTGCGGAATCCCTTCAGGCGAGAACCTCGATCCGAATCGAGACGGTAAGAGACGGAGAAGAGATGAATTTTCTCCTCAATGGATTTCTCCTCTACCAAAAGCCGGATAAATTTCGGCTCCTCGGCTATCATCCCTTGGGAATGGGCCTTTTCGATGCCCTCTATCGAGACGGCGAATTCTTCCTCCTCATCCCATCGCAGAGAAAGGCCTACACCGGAGAGCTTTTCCAGTTTGAGGATGTGATGGCGAAGGCAGGCGAGATTAGAATCTCCTCGGAGAAGGGCGAAGGGAGTGAAATTCCGAATCGTATTCAGATTGAATTAGTGGAGAAGGAGACCCGCATCGAGATCAGGTTGAAAGGAATTTCCGTCAATCCTTCCCTGCCCGAAGACAGCTTCCAATGGAATGTTCCGGAAGGGGTGGAGGTGAGATCCATCGATAGGCTTTTGAAAGGAAAGAAGCGCAGATGAGGATCGCCCTTATCATCCCCAGATGGCCCAAAGATAGTTTCTGGGATGTGATTGCCTTTAAATTCCCACTCCTCTCCACCTCCCTCCTCGCCGGCCTGACCCCTACCCGACATCAAGTTAGCATTATCGATGAGAGCATCTCTGAAATTGATTTCAATCAGGAAATCGATCTGGTAGCCATCACGGCCATCACCCCTCTGGCCCCCAGGGGTTACGAGATTGCCGATCAATTTCGGCAGAGGGGGAAGAAGGTGGTGATCGGAGGGGTTCATGCTTCCTGGCTTCCCGAAGAGGCTAAAAGCCATTCAGATAGTGTGGCCATTGGTGAAGCGGATGAAACCTGGGCGGAGATTTTAGAAGATCTTGAAGGAGGGAAACTGAAGCCCTATTACCGGCAAAAAGAGAGGACCGATCTTAGCCGCCTTCCCATTCCGAAAAGAGACCTTCTCCCTCAGAGGGGCTACCTCTTTCACAACCTGATACAGACCACCCGGGGATGCCCCTATGACTGCGAGTTCTGTTCAGTGACCGCCCTTCATGGAAGGACTTACCGGATGCGGCCGATCGCTGAAGTTGAAAAAGAGATTCAGTCCTTAAAGCGTTCAAAAGCCTACATCTTCTTTGTCGACGATAATATCGTTGGCAACCTCTCCTATGCCAGAGAACTCTTCACCATGCTCTCTCGTCACCGATTGCGGTGGGTCAGCCAGGGGCCGATTCATGTTGCCGAAAATGAGGAGATTCTTTCTCTCATGGCAAAAGCCGGATGCCACGGACTCTTCATTGGTTTTGAGAGCCTTCGCGAGGAGAACCTCGACCTGATGGGGAAAAAAATTAACCGGGTTGAAATGTATGAGAGGGGGATCAAGAGGCTTCATGATGCGGGCATTGGGGTCTATGGTTCTTTTGTCTTTGGATACGATTATGACGATGGTTCAGTCTTCGATGAGTTTTTGGAATTTGCCGAACGAAACAGGATCGAAGGGGCTTTCCTTCCCATTCTCACCCCGTTTCCCGGAACACGGATCTATCAGAGGTTAAAACAGGAAGGAAGGATTCTCACGGAGGACTGGTCGAAGTATGATATGGCGACAGTCGTCTTTCAGCCGAAGAGGATGACCGTCGAAGAACTTCAGAAAGGGTTCTGGAAAGTGAACCGTTCTTTCTATTCTCCCGCTTCGATACTAAAAAGGATCCTCCATCCCTTTCATCTGCGGAGGAGCCTGATCATCTTCGGTCCGATGAACGTGGGCCTCTGGCCTGCTGTCAAAAAGGCCGAGTGCTATTTTCAAAGAAAAGCCTTTTCATCTTAAGAGATGGACGAGAGTTTTTACCTTGAAAAGTTCTTTAGAATTCTATAACCTATAGGACAATCTCAGAGCAGGAGGAAAGCCATGACTCTTATCGTCATCCTCATCATTCTTGCAGTTCTTGTCATAGCAGTCATCGCTATCTACAACAAACTCGTTCGGCTCCGCAATACCGTCAAGTCCTCATGGTCCGATATCGATGTTCAATGTAAAAAACGATATGATCTCGTGCCCAATCTGGTTGAGACCGTGAAGGGTTATGCTTCCCATGAGAAGGCAGTCTTTGAAAAGGTTACCCAGGCAAGGGCAATGGCCATGCAGGCAAGCTCTCCCGCAGAGATGGCAAAAGCAGAGAACATGATCAGGGATACCCTGAAGAGCCTGTTTGCGGTTGCTGAGGCTTATCCCGAACTGAAGGCCAATGCCAATTTCATGCAGCTCCAGTCTCAGCTACAGGAACTGGAAAACAATATCGAATACTCAAGACGATATTATAATGCCGTGGTTCGGGACTTTAACATCCTGATCGAATCGTTTCCTTCTAACCTGATTGCATCCCAGTTCAACTTTAAACAGGCAGAACTATTCCAGCTCGAAACACCCGAGACGGAGAGGAAACCGGTGAAGGTGAGCTTTTGATGATTGCGGAATCACCCCCTCCCCAGCCCTCCCCCCCTCAGAGGGGGAGGGAGAGGGTGGGGGGGAGAATTCGGAATGAAGTGAGGAGAGAAAATGAAAATGTTGTATAAATTGTTTATTTTTATTTTTTTCGGCCTTAACCTCATCCTGTTTGCCTCTTCTGCCTTTGCACAATACTTCACCATTACCAGGTTCCATTCGGATATCACCGTCCAGAAAGACTCTTCTTTTATCGTTCGCGAGACGATCGAGGTGAAGTTCCATAGGTCCAGGCATGGAATCTATCGCGAGCTTCCTTTTAAATACAGAGATGAATTCGGCAAGACGATCACCACACCGACCACCATTCTGTCTGTCATGGATGGATCCGGAAAGTCATGGAAATACCAGGTTAAAAAGGCCGGATCTTTGATCAATATCAGAATCGGCGATCCCAAACGGTTTGTCTCCGGCAACCAGACCTATGTGATTACCTACGAAGTGGAGAATGCCATCCTATTCCTCAATGACCACGATGAACTCTACTGGAATGTTACCGGAAATTACTGGAAGGCAGATATTGTAAATGCCTCCGCAGATGTATCACTGGCCACAAAAGAGAAGAGCAAGAATTTATGGGCTGCCGGATTCACAGGGATCTACGGTTCCAAGGCCTCTGAGTGTGAACATGAGACTTATGATAATAGTGGAAAATTTATCACCAGGAAGAGTCTTACTCCGGGCGAGGGCCTGACCATCGTCTTTGGATGGGATAAAGGGCTTGTCTCACCGCCTCCTTCATGGAAAAAACTTTTATGGATGATCAACCTGCAAGAGAATTGGGTGTTTCTATTTCCCATCGCTTCCTTCCTCTTTATGCTCAATCTCTGGTATCGAAAGGGAAGGGATCCGAGAGTAAGAGAAGCTGTCACCGTCACCTATGAGCCCCCCAGGATTGGAAACCGTTTCCTCACTCCCGCAGAGGCAGGGACTCTGCTTGACGAAAAACTCGACCCGAGGGATATCACCTCGACGATTATAGGCCTTGCGGTCAAGGGATATATTCAGATCGAGGAAGTTAAAAAGGAGGGGTTGATTTTTGACAGATCGGATTACTATCTCAAAAAGATGAAAGGGCCTGATGGGGCTCTCAGCTCTTTCGAGACGGAATTGATGAGCCGCCTCTTCTCCTTTGCTCCGTCCCGCCTGTCTGTCTCAAGTTTGAAGAATAAATTTTATAAGGATTTGAATCCCCTGAAGAAAACCCTCTATGGAGAGCTTGTTAAAAATAGATATTTTCTCATTAACCCTGAGAAGGTGAGGAATCTCTATTTCCTGACGGGGTTTCTCAGTATCGTGTTGGGTGGTTTTGCGCTCGCATTCTTCTTTCCTTTCTCTATGGGAAAGGGCTTTATCGCAAGCGGACTGACAGGCCTGCCTATCCTTCTCTTCGGTAGGCATATGCCTGCAAAGGCAAGAGCAGGGGCAACGGCTTACATGGATATTCTGGGGTTTCAGGAATTTATGAATCGTGCAGAGAAAGACCGACTCGAGCGAATGGGAGATAAAGACCTCTTTTCTAAATTTTTACCCTATGCGATTGCCCTCGGTGTAGCGGATAACTGGGCAGAAGCCTTTGAAGGAATCTACCAGGAACCACCCGACTGGTATGTCTCCCCGGGAGGGTTCAGGACATTTTATCCCATTGGTTTTACTCGTTCCATTAACACCGTGACCTCAAGCCTCGGCTCCGCCATGTTTTCTGCACCGAGGGGAAGCAGTGGCGGAGGAGGCGGCGGATTTGGAGGAGGAGGTTCCACCGGAGGCGGCTTCGGAGGAGGTGGTGGAGGGAGCTGGTAGGCCAAAAGAATCAGCCTTGCCCAATCTTTTCCTTATCACCGCATCTCTAAATCACTGAGTTTGAGCATCTGTCCTGTAGACAGATAGTGATTTAGCATTTGCTGGAGCATTTGCATCCGATGTTTGAACTCCTCATCGGATAGACCCTCTACAAGGCGGTCTCCTTCTTCATTGAGGCCCGTGATGACCTGTTGCCACTCCGCTTCAGTCTTTCCCTCCCCGGTCTGCCGGAGGCTGATGGTATATCGGATTGCTCGAATCTCATTGACGCGGACAAATTCCAGGAGCGTCGGCTTTCCATACCGGCACAAAACCCACGAGTCTTTAGGGCCATCTTGCGGGAAGTCAGTTTGAAATATACAATCCTGTTCGGCAAACCCCGAATCGCTATAGATCATGTCGCATTTCCATGGTTCAATCCATTCATATTCACGTACCGGACAAAGCAATGGAAATAAGAACTCCGGCTTGCCATGCAAGAGTATGGTGTGCTTCTTTACGGTTCTCTTATGGTTCATGTTTCCTCCATGCCCAACGGACAAAAATAACCCGCTGGGGCAACCACCTCGCCATAAAACCGGCAAGGACTATTCTTGATGAACTCGTAAAAAGTCGTCATTCCCGTGAAAACGGGAATCCAGACGCCGT
>DYHU01000363.1 GCA_020724025.1 Syntrophorhabdus sp.
ATCGATGGGGATATATGTCCGGACAGATCTCCTATACTGTAAAGTGTAGCTGTAAAGCGTAGCTTGACACGCGACACTTTTTGGGGTAACTTTATTTATGAAGATCCGAAACGTGGTCCATCGGGGACTGAGACGCTTCATTCAGCGTAATGATGCTTCCGGCTTGGCTCCTGCTGTCGTGGAGAGGGTTCGCAACATTCTGACTTTCCTGCAGGAGATGGAAGACGCCCAGGAGCTCCGCGACATCCCGAGCTGGAAAGCACATCAGCTCACTGGCGACCGCAAGGGAACATGGAGCCTCACCGTCACCCGCAATTGGCGGATCACGTTCAGAATCGACCAGACTGAAGGAGAAATCCTCGATCTGGATTATGAGGATTACCACTGAAAGGAAACGAAACCATGATGCGTATGGCACGCCCGGCCCATCCGGGACAATTCATCAGGATGGAAGTGATCGAGCCTCTCGATCTCTCCGTTACCCAGGCCGCCAAGGTTCTTGGCGTGACCAGGTCCGCTCTTTCTGCCCTTCTCAACGGCCGCGCCGCGCTCTCGCCTGACATGGCACTGCGGATCGAGAAGGCTTTTGGCCCGAAGATGGATACCCTTCTTCGGATGCAGACAGCCTATGAGATTGCCGAGACCCGTGACAGGGAGGCAGACATCAAGGTAAAGCGCTACGTGGCGAAGCCACCCACCGCCCGCGACCATGCCACGATTTGAACGGTTCATAATACCCGAATCGACCGTTTGCAGCTTGGCCTGGCTGGCGATGTAAAGCCGTTCGGCGATGGTGTCTCTGAATTGCGGATCGATTACGGGCCTGGATATCGAGTGTATTTCGTCCAGCGTGGGCGGAAGATGGTTATCCTGGGTGCAGGCGGTGACAAGCGCACGCAAGACCGAGATATCAAAACTGCGCTGCAACTGGCGCGTAATCTTTAGGAGGTTATCATGGCAAAGGCCAAGACTCGACAGGCCATTTTGGTTTGATTACGTCCCTCAGCAAGACTTCTGCAGCCTCTTCACCCCTGCCTTTATAGCCTTTCAGGTCAAGATAAATCTGGAGCGGAGAAACGATTCTGATATCATCAATCACCTGCGTGCCATAAAAGACCCCTTCGTCATAGGGTCCTAAGACCATTACATTGGCTCCGCTTTCCACCCCTTTCAGATTCAGCATCGACACCATATCTTCCGGCATGTTGTACACGTAGGCCATGGCCCGGTTGTAGCGCACGGCCGGGGCAAACCGTGCGGCACCAGAAAACCCGGTCAGGGCATACACTATGCCCTTCTCGCTACAGACCCGTGCGAGGTCTGTCTCTATTTCAGGGATGCTTTTCAGCGAATAGAAATTGCGGACCTGATTCTTCCGATAGGTGTATGCATTGGCCCACTCTTCAAGAACCCTCCACGGCTCAGTCAATGAAAAACCGTCCTGCTGGGTGATCCACTCGCGGTCAAGGAGGAGTTTCTTGACGTTTGCAATCTGCCCAAGGCTCACCCCTGCTTCGTTGGCAAGGTCCTGTGTCTTCCATGTCTTGCCCGGGTTGTTCATGAGCACCCGCAGCACTCTCGATGCCTTGGGAGAAAAAAGGGAGGTGAGGTCTCTTCTCGTCTTGAAAGGGTTGGGCCTTCCTGTTTGCTCAATGTATACCTGCCCGAATGAGAGGTAACAGTTTCCAGCGTAATCTATATAACCAACACCGTCTTTCAGGCAGATTTCTGCAGCCTGTGGTGATATGTAGGGAGCCATGAAAACGCTGTAGGCATTCGGGTATGAATCCCGGTAGCGGATCAGTTGATTGACTGCGTCACGTGCCATACGCGGCTGGCCGTTGTTCTTTACCTCAACGATCAGAACCTGTTTCTTGTTGTTGAGAGCAAGATTGACCAGAAAGTCCACCCCATCCAGCTCTCTTTCGATTGTTACGATCTTCAGGAAGGGGATCTTTTCGAGGACGCCCCTGAGGGTGTTCTGAGCAGTTGCTTCGATATCTGACAGCCGATTTTTCATTAATTTTGCTATTTTCAACAATTGCTGAAAATAATTGTTACAATGAAAATATACTTTTGTCAAGAGGTATTTTTCACTATTATTGTTATTTTCAGCAAATGCTGAAAATACGTAATATAATGAAATGTTGGAGTGAAGCTTCCCACTATTTTCCCACTACCGTCTAAGAAATATGGGTATTATTAGTTGACATAATTTCTTAACGATTTTAGTAATTTATTGAAATAGTTAAAAGGCAAAAAAGAACTGGCTGCTGATTTGTAATCAGCGGGTTGGCGGTTCAAATCCGTCCGTGGACTCCAGATAAAAAATGGGGCTAACCCAACTGGGTTAGCCCCATTTTTTTATAATTAGTGCCTGTTTATAAATTCAGTTTTTTCGTCATACCCGCAAAGGCGGGTATCCAGAACGTATTGAAAACACTGGATTCCCGTTTTCACGGGAATGACAAAGAAAGATGATTACGCAATTTATGGACAGACACTAATTAATTTTAGAGGTTTGTCTCTCCGCTTTTTTATTCTCTGATCTCTTTAGCTCACTAGCTTAAACATCCCAAATAACTCTTCTCTGGTAAATACCCCCTTATCCACAAGCCACCGAGTGTCGCTCCTTAACGCCAACTCACTGGGCACAGCAAACACCTCTTTTTTATCTTTTACCATATGGCCAAAAGCCAGCTTTGCCCATCTTAACCCCGATTCAACCTGTGTCAATCCTCTCAAATCTTTTCTTCTCTCTATCAACATACCCATCAGCTCACCTTTTTTGAGCTCATAATTCTTGTAAAAGACCTTATAGACTGTCATCCTTCCACCCGCATGAAAATAGATTACCGATGATTAAATGAACACAACTGTATTGTACTAAATTTCCGAAGAAGATGTCAATGAAAATATGAGAATTGGAAGCAGAGAGTAACCCCCCAGTTACGGGTGTTTTTATCCCCCTTTGGCAAAGGGGGATTTAGGGGGATTTTAAAATTATGCCGGGAGAATCTCCCCTCGCCCCTTTTCCAAAGAGGGGTATAATAATGGGACATTTGTATTATTTGAACCCATAACCGAGGGGTTACAGCAGAGAATTGGAAGAGGCCTTCAATTTTTTTCTAAATTCCTGTGCTTGGGTCGCTTGTTGGATTCGAGGATCTTTTTTCTGATGCGCACGGAGGATGGAGTCACCTCGACCAGCTCAT
>DYHU01000364.1 GCA_020724025.1 Syntrophorhabdus sp.
GCACAGGTTAAACCCGGATGGCCGAAGTCGGTGACGATTGGAGCCGCACCGGTTGGGGGCGTCTACTTTACCTGGGGCGGAGGGTTCGCAAAACTACTGCATGATAAGATGGGGATACCGGGAAATGTGGAGACCACCGGAGGCCCTGTCCATAACACCCAGCTTCTCGAAGCCAAACAGTTGGACTTCGGAATGGTGACGGCAGCCCCTGTTTTTGAAGGCTGGCACGGTCTGGGCTGGGCAAAGGGGAAGAAGCACCAGAACCCAAGGATGATCTTTCCGATGTATGCCTCTTACCTCCACGCCTATGCCCTTAAGAAATCCGGCATTAAAAGTATCCATGACCTCAATGGAAAGACTTTTGGGGCAGGACCGGTCGGCGGAACGCCTGCCACTTACTATCCGCTTGTGTTTGAAGTGGCTGGAGTGAAGCCCTCCCGTATTGCCAATGCCGGCTCTGCGGACCTCAATTCTCAATTGAAAGACGGCATGCTCGACGCCAATGGCTCGTTTCTGGGGACTCCGTGGGGGCTCATCCATGAGATAGAGACCACCCATGAGGTGAATGTCTTTGGTGTCCCTAAGGCTGATGCCGAGAAGTTCATTGCAAAATATCCCTTCTTCTCCACCGGCAACATCCCGAAGGGAATGTATAAAGGCAACAAAGATTTCGATATCGAAACAGTTGCGGTGTGGAACTTTATGGCTGTCCATAAAGACGCTCCGGATGATTTTGTATATGAGGTGTTAAAGAAGACCTTTGAGAATGTCGATATTCTCATTGCCACCCATGCCTCGGCAAAAGAGGTAAGGCCTGAGTTTATCGTCAGCAGTCCTGTCCCCCTTCACCCGGGAGCGGTTAGATACTATAAGGAGAAGGGAATCAAGATACCGGACAAATTGATCTCGCCATAAATTCAATCCGAATGAAAGGGGAGAGGAAATTTGTTTCTTCTCCCCTTCGATGATCTCGCCTGATAGATAGATCCTTCCATTCGAATTCTTACACATCGAAGTCTGAGAATTTACTTCTAATCCCGCGCTTCGCGGGACCCCCTCACCCTTCCCCTCTCCCCGCTGGGGAGAGGGAGGGGGTGAATTGAAAAATTTTATCTTGACAAATTTTAACAATAGCGTTAACGTTAACGCATAACATTAAAATAAATCGTATTATTTTAGCTCTTTGAAAAAGGTTATCTAATCCCCCTTCATCCCCCTTTGTCAAAAGGGGGATATATTTCCCCTCCCTTTGTCAAAGGGAGGGGGGGAGGGATTTTAAAAAGTTTATTTCAAACCGCTAAATAGATACAATAAAACTCTTTTGAAGAAGGAAAGGAGGTTACAGAAATGGAAGGTATGGAGAAGGTTACAAAAAAGCCAATCGGGATAACGGATACGACTTTACGCGATGGTCATCAATCCAATTTAGCCACACGGATGAGGACGGAGGACATGGTCCCCATTGCCGAGGAACTGGATCAGGTCGGATTTCATTCTGTTGAGGTGTGGGGAGGGGCGACTTATGATGTCTGTCATCGCTTTTTGGGAGAGGACCCCTGGGAAAGGGTGAGAATTTTGAAGAAACTGATGCCGAAAACGCCCTTTCAGATGCTTCTCCGGGGACAGAATCTGGTGGGTTATCGTCACTACGCCGATGATCTGGTGGAAGCATTCGTAGAGAAATGTGCGGAAGTGGGTATCGACATCTTTCGAGTTTTTGATGCGGTCAATGATGAGCGTAACTTTGAGACGGCCTTTAAGGTGATCAAGCGCTGCGGGAAGCATATTCAGGGCACGATCTGTTATTCTCTGACCGAGACACGGATGGGAGGGCCAATCTATCATCTCGACTATTACCTTAAGAAGGCGAAGGTCTTAGAGGAGATGGGAGCGGATTCGCTCTGCATTAAGGATATGGCCGCTCTGATTGCCCCGTATGATGCCTACGAACTCGTCAAAGGGTTGAAAAAAACAGTGAAGATACCCATTCAACTCCATACCCATTATACAAGCGGGATGGGGACGATGACCTATTTGAAGGCGATTGAAGCAGGGGTGGATGTCGTCGATACGGCGCTTGCCCCATTTGCCCTTCGCTCTTCCCAGCCTGCTGTGGAACCCATCCTTGTGGCTGTTCAGGGGACGCCCTGGGATCCGAAACTCGATCTTTCAAAGCTCCTCAAGTTAGGAGAATATATAGAGTCAATTGCCCCTAAGTATCGAGATTTTCTCGATACGACAAAGATGTCCGTGATCGACACGGGAGTCCTTAAACATCAGATCCCAGGAGGGATGATTTCAAATATGGTGAGCCAGCTCAAACAACAAAATGCGGTTCACAGGATTTCGGAGGTCTATGCGGAGTTGCCACAGGCTCGAAAGGATTTGGGATATCCTCCGTTGGTGACGCCGACTTCACAGATCGTGGGAGTTCAGGCAGTGCTCAATGTCCTCTTCGGTCGTTATAAGATGGTGTCGAAGGAGACCCAGGACTATGTCTATGGTCTCTACGGGAAGCCTCCTGTTCCGATATCGGATGAGGTAAAGAATATAGTGCTCAAAGGATATAAGAAAGGAAAAGAGCCGATCACCTGCCGTCCTGCGGATGTTATTAAGCCGGAGTTAGAGAAGGTGAAGGAAGAGTCGAAAGAGCTGGCCAAAGACCTTTACGATGTCTTGATATATGCACTTTTTCCGCAAACCGGAACGCAGTTTTTGAAATGGAAGTATGGCCTGGAACCTGTGCCGGACAAGGTGAAGCCAAAGACACTGGAAGATGTTAAGAGAGAGGATGAGGCGATCGCCAAAGCCAGAGCTGAGGCTCAGAAGAAGTAAGCCTGGGGAAAATAGTTCTTAAAAATCGTTTGCAATATATTGATGGTCTCGTAAAAAGTTGTCATTCCCCCCTGCTTTCGCAGGGGTAAACTTGTCCCCGCAAAGGCGGGAAACGGGAACCCAAAGAATTATAACTACCTGACTACCTGAAAACACTGTCCCGCCTTTGGCGGGACTGCGTGCGCAGGAATGACAGAAAATAGTATTTTAGACTGTTTAATGGACTATAATATGTTGATTTTAAATAGAAATTAACACTTGTTGAAAAAATCAGATTTTTGTGTTACCGTTAACGCAAAGAGATGAATAAAAAAGTTAATATAAAAGATATTGCCAGGATTGCCAACGTATCCCACACTACTGTTTCAA
>DYHU01000056.1 GCA_020724025.1 Syntrophorhabdus sp.
GGCCTGATCAAGGCATCGCGATATACCAAATCCCCCTCAGTCCCCCTTTGCCAAAGGGGGAAGTGTTTCCCCTCCCTTTGAAAAAGCCTGCCTGCCGGTAGGCAGGGGAGGTCGGGAGGGATTTAAATAGGTTTTTCAAAGGGCTAAAGCGTTACAAAACTTAGAGGAATGATGGAATGATTGGAAATTGGGCTTGGCGATGAAACTTATTGTTGGGATTGCGGATATGAAGGTTTCGGACGATCCGGATGCCACGGTCATTACCTATTCCCTGGGTTCCTGTATCGGGGTGAGCCTCTATGACACGGTGGTCAGGGTAGGAGGGCTTCTCCATTTCATGTTGCCCGATTCAACGATCGACCCTCAAAAAGCGTTGAAGAATCCCTGGATGTTTGCAGATTCGGGGATTCCCCTCTTTTTCAAAGAGGCCTATCAACTGGGGGCTGAAAAGAAGAGGTTGAATGTCAAAGTGGTGGGAGGAGCTCAGATTCTGGATGATTCAAACTTTTTCAACATCGGAAAGAGGAATTACATAACCCTCAGAAAGATTTTCTGGGCGAATAATGTTTTGATCCGTGCAGAGGAGGTAGGCGGGAATGTCAACCGGACACTATCGCTTGAATTATCTTCCGGGAAGGTTTGGGTGAAGACCTCCGGAGACGGAGTGAGAGAGATATGAACTTGGTTGATCACATCCTCCAATCCACGGACAAGTTGCCTCCTTTTCCAATGGTGATCCAGCGGGCTGTTCAATTGATCGAGGACCCCCGATCATCGGCCCAGGATCTCGTCGATGTCCTCCAGTTCGACCCATCAATCACCGCCAATGTCCTCAAACTCTGCAACTCCGCCTATTTTGGGCTCCGGAGAGAGGTTTCTTCCCTGAGAGAGGCGCTCGTCATGGTCGGATTCGATCAGTTGATGGAGATCATTCTGAGCCAGGAGAGCGCCCGGTTCCTGCAGGATCCCTGCAAGGGATATGACCTCGGACAGGCGGACCTCTGGAAGCATTCGGTCGCCTGTGCATTGCTCTCGCGGATCATCTCGAAACGGTTAAATAGGAAGGCTTCGCTGACCCTTTTTACAGCCGCCCTGCTCCACGATATGGGAAAGATGATGTTAGGCCACTCCGTTCAGGACTATTTCGGGCAGATCAGGAATTTAACCGGAGAGGGGAAACTTTCTTTCACCGAAGCCGAAAAGGAGATCCTGGGTATTGATCATGCCGAACTTGGAGGGAAGGTTGCAGAGAAGTGGAAATTTCCAAAATCCATCATCTCGGCTGTCCGTCATCATCATACTCCCTCCCAAGTTTCCGAAGAGAGAGAGATCGTGGAGCTGATCTACCTGTGTGATGTTGTGGCGATGATCACAGGCATCGGCGGAGGAGCGGACGGTCTCACCTACCATGGTGACGGTGAGGTGATGAAACGACACCATCTTGGAGAAAAGGATATAGAACAATTTATTGTGAAACTGGAAGACCGATTTCAACTGGTTGATGAAACCCTGAATACGAAGAGAGAGGGGGAGGGAAGATCGTGGCTTACAATATCCTGATCGTGGATGATTCCCAGACCATGCGAAAAGTCATCCGGAAAACGGTGTCGATTTCCGGCTTTGAGGTGGGGGACTGCTGGGAGGCGGGCAATGGCAGGGAGGCTCTGGACATCCTCCATTCCTGCTGGGTCGACCTGATTCTGGCCGATCTCAATATGCCGGTGATGAACGGGCTGGAGATGCTCAGGGAATTGAAGAGGGCTGAACTGCATCGCCATATCCGAGTTATTTTGATCACCACCGAGGGAAGCGAGAAGCGCCTCGAAGAAGCCTATGCTCTCGGGATAAAGGGGTATATTCAGAAACCTTTTCATCCGGAGACCATCCGGGATGTTCTGACACGAATTATGGAGGAGACCCGTGATTGACGAGATTGAGAAGAAGGCCATAGCTGTCACCGGCCAGGTGTTCGAGACCATGTTCTTTACACCCGTAGCGGTTCAACAAGAGGGAGGCGAAGACCTTTATAGCCCCATCAAATCGTTTTCCACCTTTTTAAGAGGGGAGATCGGATTTGAAGGGAAACATTCCGGAACGTTGATTCTATCGGTTCCCGTTGAACTGGCGAAGACAATGACTTCCAATTTTATGGGGCTGGAGGAGGAGTCCGCCTCCGATTCTCAGGCAATGGATATGGTCAGCGAGTTATGCAACATGATCTGCGGAAACCTTTTTTCTCAACTCGATAAAAAAACGGTCTGGAACCTCACCCTTCCTCAAACCCGGGAGGTTTCGGGGCAGGCCATGGATGCCGGCAATGGAGACCAGACCATGGCGATCCGTTTCAATGTAGAGGGTTATCCGGTTCAACTTCAGATTCAATTCATTTCTACATGAGATGTGAGGAAAAGGGCAGGGATCAATGGATAATCATAAGATTAAAGTCCTTATCGTTGATGATTCAGCCATTGTTCGTAAGATCTTCAGTGAAGATCTTTCTAAGGAAACCGATCTTGAGGTCGTGGGGACCGCTCCCGACCCTTTTGTCGCCCGGGATAAGATTATCCCCCTGAAACCCGATGTCGTCCTCCTGGACATCGAAATGCCCCGAATGGACGGCCTGACTTTTCTGAAAAAGTTGATGCACTATTATCCGCTTCCGGTCATCATTGTGAGCTCCCTGACACCTAAAGGAAGCGTGATGGCTCTTGAAGCCATGGAATACGGAGCCGTAGATGTCCTCTCAAAACCAGGAGGGCCTTATTCTGTAGGGGATATGAGCCTCCAGTTGAAAGAGAAGATCCGGGCGGCGGCGAAGGTTCGTATGGATCGGGTCCGGAAGACGGGTTCAGGTTCTCCGATCGGGCCGGTCACGAAGATCCTCAGTGAAACAACGCAGAAGTTGATTGCCATTGGAGCTTCGACCGGAGGCACCGAGGCATTAAAGGAGGTCCTCATCAGGCTTCCCCTGAATACCCCCGGTATTCTCATCGTTCAACATATGCCCGCCCAGTTTACAAGGGCTTTCGCCGAAAGACTGAATGGGCTCTGTCAGATTGAGGTGAAGGAGGCTAAAGACGGCGACTCGATTTTGAACGGTCAGGCCCTCATTGCTCCGGGGAATTTTCATATGGTTCTAAAGCGAAGCGGCGCCAGGTATTATGTGAATGTGAAGGATGGACCAATGGTCCATCATCAAAGACCTGCGGTGGATGTCCTTTTCAATTCAGTGGCACAGTATGCGGGCGCCAATGCCATCGGTGTCATCCTGACCGGTATGGGCTCGGATGGCGCCCAGGGGATGTTGAAGATGAAGGAAGCAGGGGCCCGGACCATTGCACAGGATGAGGAGAGCTGTATCGTTTTCGGTATGCCGAAAGAGGCGATTAAACTGAACGCCATCGACCGGGTGGCCCCTCTTGGACAGATTTCAGATGAGATCATTCAGATGATCAATACAAGTTAGAAAAAGCCGATAGGGAAGGCATTTCCTGCTATCAGAAATGAAGTAATGTTTCATAACGGCTACATCACCCACGAACAATGAAAATCCCCCTCAATCCCCCTTTTTCAAAGGGGGATAATTACCCCTCCCTTTGGCAAAGGGAGGGTAGGAGGGATTTAAAGAAGTTATTTTCGAGGCAATTTTCTTATGGCAAATAAAGAGACGAAGATCGATCTGATGGAACCAGGCGCCACCAAAGATCCAAAAGGAGTCCCTTCTGCTCAAAAAGGGGAAGAACCATCCCCCCCTGGAGCGATGGAGAGGGGTGCGAAGAAAAAATCGAAGAAGTTTATTTTAATCATCGGACTGATAGGATTCGTTCTTCTTGCGGGAGCCATTGGAACCGCAGGATACCTGGGTTATATTCCCATCCCCGGCATTTCTGCCGCCAACCAGACTAAGGAGTCTCAAACCAATCGGGCGGAGATCGGTGAGATATTGAAGTTCAGCCCCCTCATCATCAATCTGAATGAGGAGAATGGAAGACATTATCTTAAAACCACCATTGTCCTGGAGCTTGATGAGAAGAAATGGGCTGAGAAGATTCAGTCGAGGATGTCTGTGTTTACGGATACGGTCATAATGATCGTCAGCGAGAAGAGGCTTGAAGATATGAAAGCGAACGATTTCAAGGAGCGTTTGAAAGAGGAACTTCTCAAGAGTTTTAACGGACATCTTGGCCAGAAGGGGATCCGTAGAATCTATTTCGATGAATTCCTCTTTCAGTGAAATGTCGTGATGGAAGGAAAGATCTATCTCAAACAGGAAGAGATTAAGTTAGGCTGTGGCTCAACGGCAAAAACCACGGTGGCAGACAACTATTATCAGGTGATCCGGGTCGATGAAGATCAGGTGGAAATCCATCTATTGGATTTTGCCGATCAACCCGTTGGAAAAGGGCGTGTCATCCATAAAGATGGATTGAAAGACTTTACGCCCTGTCCGGATTATTTCAAAAACAAAAAGAAACCCAAAGAGCTTTTAATAGAAAAACATATCCGTTCCGGAGATCATCATTTTGAAAAAAGAGAGTTCTTCAGCGCGGAGCATGAATACAATCAGGCTCTTTCCATGGACGGGGATCACTTAAAAGCCAATCTGGGGAAAGGAAAGACACTTTTCGCCAGGGGAGAGAAGGAGGCGGCAAAGAAGGTCTTTTCCAGACTATCCAAACTGGATACCCTATACGATCAAGAGAATAAACATATTTTTAATGAATTCGGAATCGAGCTCCGGAAGAAGATGTTCCAAGAGGCGATATCGAATTACCTCAAGGCCATTTCAATCGATCCGAAGGACGAGGTCCTCTATTACAATCTGGGAAGGGTGCACTATGAAGAGGGAAAGTATGTTGAGGCTGTTGATCAATTGAAGCACGCCCTGACCATCAAACCTGATTTTCAAGAAGCCCAGGAATTTCTGTCGAAGATCCAGCCCTCCTGATGTTCCAAGGGCTCAGGAACCGATTCCCTTCCATCGGGCATTCATTGCCGGGTGGATAGGCAATATTTTCCCATAAAATCCTCTTTTCATTAGAAAATAGAAAGGTTCATCCGACTTTTCAGTGGGTAATGCGATACCGGTCACCCAGAGGCTCTCGAAGGGTGGGTAGTTAAGCCGTTCATGCTTCGACAAGCCTGTCCTGAGCTCACCGATCACCCTTCGACAGGTCCCCGGCCCGGCCCGGGACGGGCAGGGCGAACGGTTTTTTCCGAATGTCCTGAGTCCCGCGCTTTTCGCGGGATCGAAGGAAGGGCTCAGCACGAACAGGTCTAAGGCATAGAACTTGCATAATTATTTTTAACTCATCATGGAGGTGTTCTCTTATGAATATAAAGGAGCTCAATCCGTCTATCCAGCCCGTGGTCAATCCTGAACAGAGAAAGGCGGAGGCGACCAAGGACCCCGATTTTCAGAAATTACTCGGAGATGCCAGCGAACGGTTGAATGCTACGGCACAGGGGCCCTCTTCCTTTGATTCCGAGAGAGGGATGAGGATCTCGCCGAACCCTATTTCATCCGCTTCTCTTCTTGATCTAACGGATCAGAAGGATATTGCCCGGATTCGATCTCGAAGCCTCAAATCGGTTGAAGACACTTTAACCATCTTAGAAAAATATCATGAAGGCCTTTCCGATCCTGAAACCTCTTTAAGAAAGATCGATCCATTCATCCAGGCATTGACTAAGGAGGTGGACGGATTAAATCTACTTTCTGAAAAGCTACCTCCTGCTGATCCATTGCGTAAGATTTTGAATGAAACCGGGGTCCTTTCCGCCGTGGAGATCGAGAAGTTCCGCAGAGGGGAATATCTCTAATTATTCATTAGGGCCCATAAATGGGAATCGATTTATTCGGTCTGGACAACGAGATCATCAGCAGGATCAGTTTGCAGGAGCAAGGGGGGAAGCCTGTCCAGGAGACATCAAAGGATAAATTTTCAGATCTTCTTAAGTTAACCTTTGAAAAGGGGGAGACGAAAGAGCCTCAACCTAAAGAGGCCTTCGTTGAATATACGGTAAAACCCGGTGACACCCTGTGGAAGATCGGGGTCAAATTGTTTCAGGAGAATCCGTATAAAATTGCGAAAGAGAACGGTATTGCAAATCCGGACCTGATCTTTCCGGGACAGAAATTGAAGATTTACAAGTCGAATCATCCCCCTGTTCAGAGGGTGACAGCAAGCTGGTATGGAAAGGAGTATCACCACAGGCCCACAGCGAGCGGTGAGAGATTCGACATGTATAAAAACACCCTAGCCCACAGGACACTGCCTTTCGGCACAGTGGTTCGACTCTTCAACCCTGAAAACGGAAGAATGGTCATCGGAAAGGTGAATGACAGGGGGCCATTTATTCGCGGGAGAGATATTGATCTCTCGCTCGGGATGGCTGATCGACTGGGACTGGTAAAAAAGGGCATCGGAAAATTGGTCATGGAGATTTTATGAGAGT
Organism: Syntrophorhabdus sp.; assembly: GCA_020724025.1. The sequence goes on from DYHU01000056.1 coordinate 6,460, forward strand.
CAATTATTTGACATTTGAAAGAGATTATAGTAGCATTCCTTAACCCTCAAAAAAAGGAATGCGATATGGGCAGTGAGAAGATTCTCCTCATCGACGACTCACCGGAGATACTGGATAACCTTTCCGAACACCTGGCATCAGAAGGCTACGATATTACGACCACCTCCGATGGAACCTCCGGCATTTCAATGATCGAAAAAAAGTTCTATGACATCATTCTGACGGACATGAAAATGCCGGGTGCGGATGGGATGGAAGTCTTAAAGTATGTGAAGGAACATTCTCCCGAATCGATCTGCATTATTCTGACCGGCTACGGGACCATTCGGAACGCTGTGGAGGCGATCAAAAGCGGAGCCTTCGACTACCTCACCAAACCCGTGATGATGGACGAAATCGTCATCACCCTGAACAGGGCCCTGGAATACCGGAACCTAAAAAGAGAGAACATCAATCTTCGAAATCAATTGAAGAAGAAGTATCAATTCAAGAATATCCTCGGTGAAAGCCCTGCCATGCAGAGTGTTTTTGAGACGGTTGAAAAGGTGGCCGATACCGATAGCACTATCCTCATCCTCGGGGAGAGCGGAACGGGCAAAGAGCTGATCGCCAGGGCGCTCCACTACAATAGTTCTCGGAGAGAAGGGCCCTTTGTTCCGGTCAATTGTGCGGCCATTCCAAGCGAGCTCTTAGAGAGTGAGCTTTTCGGACATGAAAAGGGGGCCTTTACCAGCGCCATCCGTACCCGGATCGGCCGTTTTGAGCTGGCCAACGGCGGGACCCTGTTTCTGGATGAGATCGGAGATATGAACCCCAATTTGCAGAGCAAGTTATTACGGGTTCTCCAGGAGAGACAGTTTGATCGAATCGGCGGAATAAAGCCGATCAAGGTGGATATCCGGATCATTTCAGCCACTCATCAGGACTTGAAGAAGGCGGTATTGAAAAAGAAATTCAGAGAGGACCTCTATTATCGCCTGAATGTGATCCCCATTGAAATTCCTCCCCTGAGGGGACGTAAATCGGATATTCCCCTTCTGACCATTCACTTTATCCACCATTTCAGTAAAAGTAAGAAGAAAAAGGTAACAGGAATTACGGATGAGGCCATGGAAGGATTGATGGAATACGACTGGCCAGGCAATGTGCGAGAACTTGAAAATATGATCGAGCGACTGATCATCCTTGCCGACAGTGAAATGATTGACTTGCCGGATCTGCCCGAGAGGGTGTTGCCCCCTTCCTCCAAAGAGATCGGTGGGACAATGGATATTCCGGAGGAGGGGCTTTCGCTCGAAACCGCTCTCAATGAGTTTGAGAAACAGTTGATCCTTCAAGCCCTCAATAAGAGCGGATGGGTCAAAAACAAAGCGGCTCAACTGTTGCATATGAACAGGACCACATTGATTGAGAAGATCAAACGCCAGAATCTCCATCGCTCCACCTCTTGATGCAATTGCTCCCCGTTTTTACCGATAACACCCTATCCAAAGATATTTGAAATTCCCCTTTATGATGAATTCGTAAAAAGTCGTCATTCCCGTGAAAACGGGAATCCAGACGCCGTCCCCCGTATCAAGTACGGGGCAGGCTCTGCGAAAGCAGGGAACCATAAACATCTGGGTTCCTGTTTTCACAGGAAACCCTGGATTCCTGCTTGCGCAGGAATGACAGAAAATAGACTTTTTTGCCTTTTTACGATTTCATTTTTATATCTATCCGGATCTTTTCATTGGCGAGTTTTTCAGCGCCCCGTTAAAGGTCAAAAGAATGACATCGATATGAGATTTTGACATTTCCAGAACCAAAGTCGCCAAGGCCGATCCTATAAATATTGGTTTAAATTGGATTTTTTTCAGGGGCAAGATGGCATAGTAATTGCTCTTAAGAAAGCCGAACCTTTCTTTGTGATGCCAAAATGGGAAAGAAACGATTATTGATTGTGGAAGATGAAGCCGATATGAGAGGAGTCCTTTGCGAAGGACTCTCCCATAATGGTTACACGGTGGTTTCAACAGAGAATGCGGGGAAAGGTCTCTCCGCTTTTGACCAGAACCCCTTCGATCTTGTCATTACGAACATGAAATTACCGGACCGGGATGGGCTTCAACTTCTTGAGGCGATCAAGAGTAAATCACCCCACACCCCTGTGATTATTGTCACCGGGTCCGGTTCGGTTCAGAATGCTGTCGAGGCCATGAGAAAAGGGGCTTTCGATTATCTCCTCAAACCCATTTCGATAAAGGTTCTGGAGGAGCGAATCCGGACGGCACTCAGAGAAGACTCTTCCCCTTCGAAGGTGATCCCTCCTGACGGAATCAATGGTTCAACGCCGATTCTCACCAGAGACAGGGGGATGAAAGAGATCATTGATTTATGTGATCGCATTGCCTTTAGCAATGCTCCGGTGCTCATTCAGGGAGAGAGCGGAACCGGGAAAGAACTGTTTGCACGACATATCCATATGAAAAGTCCCCGTCATCAGGGACCGTTTGTTGCGGTCAATTGCGCTTCCCTTCCGGAATCCCTATTTGAGAGCGAACTGTTCGGTCATGAAAAGGGGGCCTTTACAGGAGCCCTGTGCAGGAAGATCGGGAAGTTTGAACTGGCTCACCGCGGGACCATTCTGCTCGATGAGATTACGGAGATGAGTCCATTCCTTCAGGCGAAGATCCTGAGGGTGATCCAGGAGAATGAACTGGATCGCATCGGAGGGCGGGAGCCCGTCCCCATCGATGTGAGGGTCATTGCCACCACCAACCGGAAGGTAGAGACCTCCATAGAGAAGGGTGAGTTCAGGGAGGATCTCTATTTCAGATTGAGTGTGATATCGATTCAACTTCTTCCCCTGAGGGAACGGACAGAGGACATCGAGCTTCTGACACGATTCTTTCTTAAAAAATATTCCGATCATTACGGAAAGCCAGAGACCTCTGCTTCCGAAGAGGCTCTGCGCTGGCTGAGTCAACAGCCCTGGCGGGGAAATGTAAGGGAATTGAAGAATGTGGTCGAGCGTGCCGTCCTGACCGGTTCAACTCCCCTGCTCGATCTGAAAGATTTTTCCCGCAAGGAGGGAGGCATGGCCTCGGAGGCAAAGGAATCCACAGCCTCCCCTTTTTCATTGAAGGAAATGGAGAAAGACCTGATCTTCAGAGCCCTGGAGAAAACCAATGGGAACCGGACCCATGCGGCAAAGATCCTGGGGATCAGCATCAGGACATTGAGAAACAAACTGCATGAGTATATGGAGCATTCGTCTGACTTCGAAGTTTCAAATCCACCGGCTTAGAGATAGAGGATTGAGGCTGGCATATTTATTGCTCATTGATGGAGGGGTAAGAGGATGGACAGATTTCAGATCAAAAGACAGTTGTTCGACCATACGATCGGATTGCTCCAGCGGTCTTTAGACCTCCGGACGTTTCGCCACAGAATCCTCTCGGATAATATTGCCAATTCCGAGAACCCGAACCATACTCCCAGGGAAGTCTCCTTTCAAAAAGTTCTACAGGAGGTGATGCAGGATCGCTCTCCGGCCTTTCTCAGGACAACCCATCCCCGGCATCTTTCCGGAGACACTCAGGGAGCGATGGAGATTACATCCTCGGCAGAAGGAATCCAGCTTGATCAGGAGATGGCGAAATTGGCTGAAAACAATCTGATGTTTCAGGCCGGAATTCAGGCATTATTGAAAAAATTTGAGGCCATGAAAACGGTCATTCAGGAAGGAGGAAGATAGACCCGTATGAATATATTTAAATCTATGGGGATCAGCTCCGGCGGACTTCAGGCCCAGAGAACGGTCATGGATGCCATCTCCCTGAACCTCGCCAATGTTCAGACCACAAGAGGAAGCGGAGGAGAACCCTATCGCCGGAAGAGGGTGGTCTTTTCGAATGGCCCTGTGGATCAACGCTTCTCCGAGATGCTCTCCGGCAGACTCCAGATGGTGGGCCATCTCTACAGGACTCATCCGGACCATTTCGGTCGAATGGAAATCGGAGGGAGAGGCGTCCCCTCGGAGGAAGCAACCATTCAGGCGGCAACGCTCGAAGACCTGCGACCCTTCCAGATGGTCTACGACCCTTCCCATCCCGATGCGGACAAGGACGGATATGTATTTTTGCCGAACATCAACATCGTTGAAGAGATGGTCGATATGCTGAGGGCTGTACGGAGTTACGAAGCCAATATCACCGCCTTTAATGCGGCCAAAAATATGGCATTAAGGGCATTGGAGATCGGCCGATAAAATGGCCATCGAGTTGAGGAGCAAAGATGAATATCAATAATGTGCTTTCCGTTCCATTGATGAATCAGGAGATCGACCGGAAGGGGAACCCTGACCCTCTCTCGGACTTTAAGAAGGCGCTGGGTCAATCGATTGACGAGCTGAATCGACTTTCCGACGAGGCAAATCAGAAAGTCCAGGAGATGGTCATGGGCGAGACGGATATCCATGAAGCCATGATTGCCATGGAAAAGGCCGGAATCTCCCTGAAGCTGATGATCCAGGTCCGGAATAAGATCATTGCCGCCTATGAAGAGATCATGAGGATGCAATTCTAATTCGTGGAACCCCTCACCCCAATAGGGTAGGGACGGCTTTAGCCTGCCTGCACAAAGCGTTTCGGCGAAGGCAGGTCGTCCTTGGCAGGGCCCCGATCCAATCGGGACCCTACCCGGGATAAGTGAGGAATGGCAATATTAATCGTAAAGGATATGATATGGCAAATAAAGTGAACGAACAGCTCTTGCCCTTTTTGAACTTCTTCTCCAGAGGACGGACATTGATAATCCTTTCCGTTCTTCTTCTCTCCGTCCTTCTATTCGGATCTCTCATCTTCTGGAACACCCAGCCCGACCACCAGGTTCTCTTCACCGGTCTCTCGGCCGAGGATGCCGGAGAGATGGTCAATAAACTGAAAGAAAAGAAGATCCCCTTCCGTCTGTCCCACAACGGGACAACCCTCCTGGTGCCCAGTGAACAGGTTTATGATCTCCGGCTTTCCCTTGCCGCCGAAGGTTTGCCCAGAGGAGGAGGCGTTGGATTTGAGGTCTTCGACCGAAACAGCATCGGGGTCACCGACTTCGTGCAGAGGCTGAATTATCAGAGAGCCCTGCAGGGCGAGTTGAGCAGGACGATCAAACAGATCAAAGAGGTGGAGCAGGTGCGTGTTCACATCGCCACCCCCAGGGAGTCTCTCTTCGTGGAGGAGCAGAAGAAACCCACCGCATCGGTGTTCGTCAAAACCCGGGCCGGGATGACCCTCAACGCATCACAGGTCGAAGGGATCGTCCATCTGGTGGCCAGCGCCGTCGAGGGCCTGGAGCCGGGTAATATTTCCATCGTCGATATGTCGGGGAAAATTCTCTCCAAAAGGGCCAGCAATACTCCGATTGGACAGTTGACCACCACCCAGCTGGAGTACCAGCAGAGTATTGAAGAGGGCCTCCGGAAGAAGGTTCAGGGCATGCTCGAAGAAATTCTGGGGCCGGGCAAGGCCATTGCGAGAATTTCAACGGAGATCGATTTTCAACAGGTGGTGGTGACCGAGGAGAAGTTCGATCCCAATGCGGTTCTCCGCAGCGAGCAGAGGAATGTGGAAAAGCCCTCTTCAGAAGCCAAGTCCCCAGGGGTCAAGCACGAGGCCGGTTCCGAATCGAAGACAGCCCCCCCGGCTCCTTCCTCCCAGCAATGGGTAATGAGTCCGATGGAGCGGCAGAATGAGATCCGGAATTATGAAATTTCGAAGGTGAACAAACAGATCAGAAATCCTGTGGGAGGCATCAAGAAGATCTCATCCGCTGTGGTCATCGATGGGGTCTATAAAGAGGAAGCGGGAGCCAAAGGAAATAAGGAGAAGAAATATACGCCACGTTCCCAAGATGAGATGAAGCATCTGGAGAATATCGTCAAGAAGGCGATCGGATATAATGAGGGAAGGGGAGATCAGGTGGAGGTGATCAACCTTCCTTTTTACTGGTCCACGGCGGATGAGGAGATCAAAACCGAACAGAAGACCCCGTGGCAGGATTACCTGCACATGATTTACAAGTCGGCGATCAGCCTGGTCCTTGTGCTCCTGTTCATCTTTTTTGTCCTCCGACCCATTCTGAAGAAGAGGCCGATGGAACAGGCGCAGGACGTATCGCTTCTGCAGGCCGCAGCTCCGGCAATGATTTCCGCCGGGATGCCATCCGAACGGACACCGGTTACGGCCCTGAACCCCAGGGATCATGCACTGCAACTCGTTCAGAAAGATCCTTCAAAGGCAGTCGGAGTCCTGCGGTCATGGCTCCATGAGAAGGAGTAAAGTCGACTATGGCCATCGAAAGGTTATCCGGACCCCAGAAAGCCGCCATCTTTCTCTTCAACCTCGGAGAAGAAATGGCTTCCACGATCGTCAAACAGCTCGACGAGGAGGAGATCAAAAAGATCGGGGGGTCGATATCAAAGCTCTCCTCCCTTTCGCCCAAAATCGTTGAGACGATCCTGTCGGAGTTTCAGGAGGCCTCCTCCTCTCAACTTCCGATCCAGATCGGCCATGAGGGAGGGAACCAGTTCGTCAAGAACATCCTTTCCAAAGCGATTGATGGGGAAAAAGCGCAGAATCTGTTAGAGGAGATCCAGGAAGAGGGGAAGTGGAACCTCTTTCATAAAATCCGACGGCTCGATCCCAAAACCGTTTCCAATTTCATACGGACCGAGCATCCTCAGACCATTGCGATTATTCTCACCCATCTCGATTCCAGCCAGACCTCCGCGATTCTTGAAGAGTTTTCTCCCGCTCTCCAGACAGAGGTGATCTGCCGGATTGCGGAACTGGAAAATATTCCTCCGGGCATTGTGGAGGAGATCGACCAGGTCCTCCAGCAGGAGATTGCCACGATCAAAGGGTTTGAGGGACAGAAAAGAGGGGGAGTTCGCTTGGCCGCTGAGATATTAAATCAGATGGAAGGTTCTGCGGAGGGTAACATTTTAAAGGAGATCGAGGAGCAGAAACAGGGGCTGGCAGAAAAGATCCGGAAGCTGATGTTTATCTTTGAAGACCTGCTTCAGGTGGATGACCGGAGCATCATGGCCATACTCAAGGAGATCAATAATGAGACTTTGACGATGGCCCTGAAGACCGCCTCTGAGGAATTGAAGGAGAAGATCTTCAAGAACATGTCCGAAAGAGCGGCCCAGATGCTGAAGGAAGACCTGGAGGTGATGGGACCTGCGCGGCTGAAGGATGTGGAGGTGGCCCAGCAGTCCATCCTGAAGGTGGCCAAGAAACTTGAAAGCGAAGGGAAGATTGTTCTGGTGAGCAAAGGAAAGGAGGAGGTGTTTGTCTAAAAAATTTATCTCCGATCTTTTCCATCAGGGAGCGGGTCAAGGAAGCTCCTTCGAGGTAACCTGGCCGGTTCTTTCTGCCGGGACCGATGTATTCTCATTCCATCCGGGCATGAAAGAAGTCGAGACAAAGTTGCTCAAAGAGGCCAGAGAAAGGGTTTTTCTGATCGAGAAAGAAGCCTATGAGAAGGGGTTTGAGCAGGGCGAGAAAGACGGACGGGAGCTGGGCCTGAAGCGGCTCGAAATGGTGATTCACCAGGTGAAAAATGTGCTTCTGGAGATCGAACGGCAGAGAAAGGGGTTCCGCCAGACTTATGAAAGCGAGATGCTGACGCTTGTGCTCGGCATCGGGAAAAGAATTTTTCGTCAGGAATTATTGTTTCATGAGGAGGTGATCGTCGCTGTTTTACGGGAAGCCTTCCGATATGTGACTGACCGGGGAAAAGTCCTCGTCCGTCTCAATCCGGTGGATTATCAATACCTGTCAGCCCATCCCGGCCAGGTCCCTTTTTCACTCGACGAAAAGGACGGAGTAAAGATGGTTGAGGACCCGTCGATCACCCGAGGCGGATGTTTACTGGACACATCATTCGGAGAAGTGGATGCAACCTTTGAAAGCCAGTTCGACGAGATGGCTTCCCTGGTCCGGCGACAGATGGATGGGGCAGGAAGGGATCCCAATCAGTAACCCCGATGGATTCAACCGATATCCCGAATTGGATCTCCTATCATCAAACGATCCGGCACGCCAGGATCATCAGGTGTTATGGACGTGTGGTCCAGGTGGTTGGTCTGGTCATCGAAGGGGCCGGTCCCCGTTTGGCCATCGGAGAGGTGTGCCATATTGAACGGGAAGAAGACGAAGAGCCGGTTTTAGCAGAGGTGGTCGGATTCAGAGAGAAGAGGATGTTGTTTATGCCTCTGGGAGAGACCCGGGGGATTCAACCGGGGAACCGAATCGTGCCCATGGGAAGTCCGGCCCGCACTCAGATTGGAATGAGTTTATTGGGCCGGGTTGTCAATGCCCTGGGACACCCGATCGACCAGAAAGGGCCTTTACTGTCCGAAATGGAATATCCTATCTATGGACCTCCCCCTCCTGCATTATTAAGACAGAGAATTTTCGCTCCCATGGATGTGGGCATTAAGGCCATTAATGGTTTGATGACTCTCGGGAAAGGGCAGAGGATCGCCATCTTCTCGGGCTCCGGAGTGGGGAAGAGCACATTGCTGGGAATGATTGCAAGGCATACGACGGCACGGGTCAATGTGGTTGGACTGATCGGAGAGCGGGGAAGAGAGGTGAGGGAGTTTATTGAAAATGACCTCGGAGAGGAAGGGCTGAAAAGATCTGTCGTCGTTGTGGCCACTTCGGATCAACCCCCTCTCATCCGGATGAGAGGGGCTTACCTGGCGACCACCATTGCCGAATACTTCAGAGACCAGGGAAAGGATGTGCTCCTGCTGATGGATTCCATGACCCGTTTTGCCATGGCCTCCCGGGAAGTCGGATTGGCGATCGGCGAGTCTCCGACATCCAAAGGATATACGCCAAGCGTATTTGTCCAGCTTCCCAAAATACTGGAAAGGGCGGGCACCACTCCTGATCGGGGCAGTATCACGGGCATCTATAATGTCCTGGCCGAAGGAGACGACATCCATGATCCGATCGTCGATGCCATACGGTCTATTGTGGACGGCCACATCGTCCTCACCCGGGAACTGGCCAATCAAAATCATTACCCGGCCATTGATGTGCTGGGAAGCATCAGCCGGGTGATGAACGATATCGTTGACAGGAGCCATCTGTCCGCCAGGGACAGGATGGTTTCGCTCATGGCCATTTATAAGAGGGCAGAGGATTTGATCCAGATCGGGGCATATGTTCCGGGCAGCAATCCTCAAATTGATGAGGCCATCAAAAAGATGCCGGAGATCAACCGGTTTCTCCGCCAGGGGATCGACGAAAAGGTGAATTTTGAACAATCCCTCCGCCTGTTGATGAGCGCCTGCGCCTAGCAATAAAATTGTTCGTGAAGATGTTAAAAAAAATTTGGACTGTCATTCCAATCCCAATACATTTCAGAAGGTCGGGAGATCGTCGATGAGGTTTTCGTTCAGGTTGCAGAGCCTTCTGAATTGGAAAGAGAGCCTGGAAGAAGAGTCCCGGATGGGGCTGGCCAGAAAGAGTCACCAGTTGAGGAGGCAAGAAGAGGAAATCCGGGAATTGGCGGATCAGAGGGAGGAAAACGATCGCGGACTACGAAAAAGGATGGGAAAGGGACTTTTAGTCCGGGAATACTTGATCCACAAGGAATTCGGTGAGGAGAGCTATCATGACCTGGTGCAAATGGAATCGAACAAGAAGCAGATGGAGCAGGAGATCGAGGAAGAACGGGAGCATTTAACCGGCCTGATGAAGGAGAGAAAGATACTGGAGAGGTTGAAGGAGAAAAGGTTTAAAACTTTTATGAATGAACTGGGAAAACTGGAACAGAAGAACCTGGATGAGGGGGCCATCGGGACATACTGCAAAGGGATTCGTTTTGCCGGACATTCCGAGGATGATTCCTGAAAAGAGGGCAAAGGAGTCGTTCGGAAATGGAAGGAAGGCTTTACTCACCATCTTTTTTATGTTATGTAGGCTTGAAAGAATTGAAGGTCTCTGTTTAAAACTCCCCTTATGGATGTTTCTCTTCTAAAAAGAAAAAAGTGGCTCATCCTTTTCTT
>DYHU01000365.1 GCA_020724025.1 Syntrophorhabdus sp.
TTTCATCAAAGACCTCATCTCTTCATCGTCTTCAATCACCAATATTCGTTTCTTACCATTGCCCATCATGATCACCCCAAGGGGAAACAGACTTCTATTTGCCAGATATCCGGGGACTCCTGAAGTATTTAAGCAGTTCGGAGTCCGATTCCAGAAGGATCGTTGTCTTTCCCTCAAAAAGTTTTTCATAAGTTTGGAGTCTCCTGAGAAAAGAGTAAAACTCCGTATCCTGCTCATAGGAAGAGGCGTAAATCTCTGTGGCACGGCCATCCCCTTCGCCGAAAAGTTTCATCTGCTGGCTATAGGCTTTGGCAAGGATGATCTCTTTCTCTTTGTCTGTTTCGGCTTTGATCTCTCGAGATTTTTGTTCTCCCTCGGCCCTGTATCGTTTTGCAATCCTGTGTCGTTCTGCCTGCATCCGGGCATAGACGCTGGCCTGGACCTCTTTGGGGAGGTCAGCCCGTTTGATCCGCACATCAATGATCTTGATGCCAAATCGTTTTGCCTGCTCATGGGCGTCTTTTGCCACGGTCTCGACGATCTTCTCTCTCTCCTCCCGAATGAACCCGATAAACGGGTGCTTGGCAATCTCCTGCCTCAGCCTAGCAACCAGGATATCCTCCAGACGCGCAAGCGCGCCTGCCTCTGTCCTGACACTCCTGTAGAATTCCAGAGGGTCTTCGATCTTCCACCTGGAGACATGATCCACCACCACCCTTTTCTTGTCGAGGGTGATATACTCCACGGCGACGGCGTCCGTGGTGAGGACCCTCTTATCGAAGAGGTTTAAGGTTTGAATGAAGGGGATCTTAAAATGCAATCCGGGTTCTTTAATCGTCCGGACATACTTTCCGAACTGGGTGATAATCGCCTGTTCTTTCTCATCAATGGTAAAGGCTGCGCCCGAGACGAGAAGAAGACCGATAAAAACCAAAATAACCATCGCCATCCGTTTTTTGCCCTTCATCATCTTTTACTCCTTTTTACCCTCTTTTTCTTTAATGGTGACGCCTTCCTTCAATGGAAGCCATTTCAGGACCGAATTCCCCCCCTCCGGAGGGAGAATATACTTCTCCTTGCCCGGCAAAATCTTCTCCAGGGTTTCGAGATAGAGCCGTTCCCTGGTCACTTCTTTTCCTTTTCGATAGGCCCTGAGCACATCTAAAAATTTCCCGGCATCTCCCTGCGCCCGAATAACTCTTTGCTCCTTGTAAGCCTCTGCGCTTCGAGTCATCATTGAAGCTTCTCCCCTTGCTTTAGGGATGAGATCCTCGCGGTATCCTTCTGCCTCCCGCATCAGACGCTCCCGATCCTCCCAGGCTCTCACCACATCGTGAAAAGCGTCCTTAACCTCCTCGGGCGGGTCCACCACGAGAAGCCTGGCCTCGGTGACCATCAATCCTGTCTGGTATTCGTCCAAAAGGACTTGAAGATATTTCTTGACCTCATCCTGAACGACCACGCGGCCCTCGGTCATCGTGAAGTCAATCGTATTCCTCCCCACCACACTCCGAAGGGCGACCTCTGCAGAGGTCTTTAAGGCCAGTTCCGCATTCCTCACCCGAAATAGAAATTGGGAGGGGTCTTTCACAACATATTGAACAAAGAGCTGTGCATCTACGATATTCTCATCGCCGGTGAGCATCAGGGCTTCTTTAGGTTCGGGTTTCACCTTGCCTGTATACGGATCTGTTCTCAACCCGATCTCTGCCCTTCTCACCCTGGCTAAATGGACCACATCATGGGTCTGGATGGGCCAGGGAAGGCGATACCGTAACCCCGGGGGTGTTCGATCCACCTCCTTCCCAAACTGGCGGACCACTCCCTCTTCCCCTGGGCCAACCATATAGGTTCCCGAAGCGAGCCAGATTCCGATCGGGATGGCTAATAGAATGAGGAAAAACTTTTTCCCACCCCATCGGGAAATCTTCTCCTGAAACTTTGTTACAATTTCGTCCATTGAAGGACCGCCGTAGCCTTGTCCCCCGCTTCCGCTAAAGTCATCGTCTTTCCAGGGCATTTTTTCTCCTTTCGTATACCAAAGAAAATTACTCCCTACTCAACGACAGATATTCTTTTCGAATAAAACAAATGACAGCGAATGAATGGAAGGAGGCCTGATCAGAGAGAGTTCCCGCTAAATTCGCATCCATCAATGAGGAGGTGATGGCAAACTGACCAGATCTCCTTCCATTCTTTTTAAAGCAAAAGAGATACCAAATCTAAAAGGACAAATTCTCTTTAGATTTTCAATAATTGAAGGTTAAATAAAAATACGCAAGGAAAAAGAGCGGGGCATAAAGAAACAGTCTGGGGCAAAATGGGGCGCGTGGGTTTTGGGGTTGGAAGGGAGATTATATCTCCTGGAGTTTTCGGTAGAGGGTTTTTCTGTCAAGGCCAAGCCTTTCGGCCGCCTTGGACTTATTCCCTCCTGTTTCAATAAGAATTCTCTTGATATATTCCTTCTCTAATTGATCCAAAGTAAACTTCTCTACCATCGCTTTTTCAAACAATTTTTCATCTGCCTTTTGAATGATCGAGGCCGGCAAATCTTCCGGAAGAATAACTTCATGCTGACTCAGGGTGATCGCCCTCTGAATGATATTCTCCAATTCTCTTACATTTCCGGGCCAGGGATAGTTTATTAAAATTTTTAAGGCATCCTCTGAAACTCCTGAAACACCCTTCTTCAGCTCCTTGCTGAATTTGTTGATAAAATGTTGAACGAGAATGGGAATATCTTCCCTTCTCTCCCGAAGGGCCGGCATTTCGATATCGATCACCTTCAATCGATAATAGAGGTCCTCACGAAATCGACCTTGCTGGATCGAAGATCCGATATCACGGTTCGAAGTGGAGATGATCCTCACATCAATGGGATAGGAATTCGTATCTCCGAGTGGCCGAACCTCTCTCTCTTCGATGACCCGAAGCAATTTTGCCTGGAGGCTGGTAGGCATCTCTGTGATCTCATCCAGGAAGAGCGCTCCCTCATTGGCTTCAAAAATGAGGCCTTTTTTATCTGATTTGGCATCGGTAAAGGCGCCTTTCTTATAACCGAACAACTCACTTTCGAGAAGCGTCTCTGGAATGGCCGCACAGTTGACAGCGATGAAGGGCCCTTCTTTTCTGACCCCGTTATAATGGATGGCTTTGGCGACCA
>DYHU01000366.1 GCA_020724025.1 Syntrophorhabdus sp.
CTATCGACTCATACTATCAATGAAATGGAATTACCCCCAATAACTTAGGGGTTACGAGATTTCTGAAAAATCCAGAACTCTCATTGTAAGGATATAATGGCAAATATGTTAGGGAAGATCGTTCTTGATTCCATCTCCGTTATCCTGTTGAGGCCAAGATTTCCAGAGAATATCGGCTCGGTTGCCAGGGGAATGAAGAATATGAGAATTCATCGATTGACAGTGGTCGATGGATCTTCTCCCCTCCATATGAATGCCTACAAATTAGCTTCAGGAGCCGAAGATATTTTAGAAAGGGCCGAGGAATTTCCCACGCTCAGTGAAGCGATCTCCGGAATGGGATGCGTTGTGGGGATGACCTCTCGGACTGGAAAAGAGAGAACTCCCCTGCTGACCCCCAAAGAACTGGTCGAGAAGCTGATTCCCATTTCGAAAGAGAATCTCATCGGTCTGGTCTTCGGTTCGGAAAAAGAAGGACTGAGCAATGAAGAGCTCTCGCTCTGCCATCTCTATGTCCGGATCCCCTCTTCCGAGTCTTTCCCATCTCTCAACCTGGCGCAGGCAGTGATGGTGCTCTGTTATGAACTCTTTCAATCCTCAGGTTTGATTTCAAGGTATCACGCTCCATTGGCATCTACTGAGCAGATGGAGAAGATGTTTGAACATATGGAGAGGACATTGCTGGATATTGGATTTCTGGAATCGGATAACCCAAAAAGGATCATGAGGACGCTCAGACGGCTATTTGGAAGGAGCCAGATGGAGGAGAAAGATGTCAAAATCCTTCAGGGGATCTGGAGCAGGATGGATTGGATATTGAGGAAGGGTAGGGGCGATTCATGAATCGCCCCTACAAAATCCTCAACCCTATCTTTAGGATTTAATAGTTACTACTTTTTCATAAAAGCGCTGATGATGTCAATCGGCACGGGGAATATCATGGTGGAATTCTTCTCCGTGGAAATCTCCGCTAAGGTCTGAAGGAACCTTAACTGGAGGGCTGCGGGATTAACGCTGATGATATTTGCGGCCTGCGACAATTTTTCAGCGGCCTGGAATTCACCCTCGGCATGGATGATTTTGGCTCTCTTCTCCCTTTCTGCTTCTGCCTGTTTTGCAATGGCCCTCTGCATACTCTCCGGCAGATCTACCTGTTTGGTTTCCACCAGAGAGACCTTGATTCCCCATGGTTCTGTGTGTTTATCTAAGATATCTTGGAGTTTCAGGTTGATTTTGTCTCGCTGTGAGAGCAATTCATCCAAATCCGCCTGCCCCACTACGCTTCGGAGTGTGGTTTGGGCCAATTGGGAGGTTGCGTAAAGGTAATTCTCCACCTCGACCACGGCCTTGTTTGGATCCATGACGCGAAAATAGACGACGGCATTCACTTTAATGGAGATATTGTCACGGGTGATCACATCCTGTGGGGGGATGTCCAGCGTGACCAATCTCAGACTGATTCTTAGCAACTTATCAATTCCCGGGATGATAAAGATAAGTCCCGGTCCTTTTGCGCCGATGAGTCTTCCCAGCCGGAAGATGACTCCTCGCTCATATTCCCTGAGGATTTTGATTGCTGAGGCAGCTAAGATGAACAAAAAAACGATCAAAAAGAATAAACCTGATGGAAGACCTGTCATGCCCATATGATTCCCTCCTTATTCAATTTTTTTAACTTTCAGTTTTAGATTCACCACGCCTATGACCTGAACCTTTTCCCCCCTCTCTATGTTTTGATCACTGATCACATTCCAGAACTCTCCATGAATGGAAACTTTACCTTCCGGTGCAATCGATGTGGCAGCCGCACCGGTTTCTCCTATCAATCCTTCCATCCCCGTGGTCGGCTTTGAAAGGCGGGCCCTGATGGCCATCGTCACAGCGAAGATGAAGAAGGCCGCGCTGACCAGGACCGCTGGAATGATCACGCTCAGGGAGACCCTCATATATTCGGTGGGGTTTTCGATCAGCATCATGGAGCCCAAGAAGAGCGAAATGACGCCCCCTACAGACAACAGCCCATGACTGACCACCTTAATCTCCGCAATGAAGAGGATGAGGGCAAACAGGATGAGAGCCAGGCCCGCAAAATTGATGGGGAGCATCTGGAGGGCATAGAAGGCGAGGATGAGGAAAATCCCACCCACCACTCCCGGAAGGATGGAGCCCGGGTTCGAAAGCTCGAAAAAGATGCCATAAATCCCAAGCATCAGAAGAATGTAAGCAATGCTGGGATTCGAGATGATATCTAAAAGCCGATAACGCCAGCTCATCTGCAGCGATCGGGGCTGAACTCCTTTTGTGAGAAGGGTGCGGGTCACCCCATCAAACTTAATCACTTTTCCATCGATCTTGCTGAGAAGGTCTTGAATGTCCGGGCTGATGAAATCGACCACATTCAATTTGACCGCTTCCTCTTCTGTAATGGAAGCACTTTTTCTGACCGCCTTTTCACCCCAGTCAACATTTCTTCCCCTCGTTTTGGCGATCGTCTTGATATAGGAGACCGTATCGTTGACGATCTTTTCGGACATCGTTTTGCTCTCTTTTCCTTCTCCAAGCGAGACCGGATGGGCGGCTCCGATATGAGTGCCGGGAGCCATGACCGCAATGTGGGCTGACATCGTGATAAAGACCCCTGCAGAAGCGGCCCTTCCTCCGCTCGGAGATACATAGACGATGACCGGAATACTTGACGTGAGGATCTTTTTAACGATGACCCTCATCGATTCCATCAGGCCCCCGGGTGTATCCAATTGGATGATGAGACACTGTGCTCCATTCTCAGTGGCCTGGTCAATCGATTGGATAATAAATTTTGAAGTGGCCGGGTTGATAATCCCGTCCACCTCGATGGCATAGATCGGGGCCTTCTCCTGGGAATGGACGGAGGTTCCCATGGAGAGCAGGAGGCCGATGATGGCCAAAAACGGTAAAATGATGAAAGAATATCTTTTCAAGGTGTTCTCCTTTGCTTTGATATAATTACCCTAAAAAGAGGGGATTGTCAAATATGATGGTCTCGTAAAAGTCTGAAAAGACAATTTTTTGTCATTCCTGCCCCGTAACAGAGTACGGGGTAAACTCCAGCAGGCCGCCGGCCCATAGGGCCTCTGGCCCGGAGGGAATCCAGGGTTTCCTGTGAAA
>DYHU01000367.1 GCA_020724025.1 Syntrophorhabdus sp.
GTAAAGGACGAAGCGACTCCCCGATGCGTTACGGGAATACCCGCAAAGGCCGGGACAGCCACAGCCGACGATACCCCTGGCACCACTTCAAAAGGAATATTGTTCAGGGCTAATGCCTCTGCTTCCTCTCCTCCTCGACCTAAAACAAAAGGATCACCACCTTTTAATCTCACAACCGCCTTGCCCTCATGAGCTTTCTTAATGAGCAACTGGTTGATCATTTCTTGTTCCATAGTGTGGTGACTCGATGCTTTTCCAACATATATTTTTTCCGCCTGGGGGTGAGCTTCTCTAAGGATGCTCTCGTCCACGAGACGATCATAAACTACAGCATCCGCCTGTCGCAGACACTCCAACCCCTTGACCGTGATTAAACCAGGATCTCCTGGTCCAGCCCCCACCAGATAAACTTTTCCTGTGGTCATCTTTATTTTCCTTTTCCACCCCCACCTTCATCCTCCCCCCTGCCTTCGTCCCGCAGGGCGGGACTTCGCGCAGGCAGGCATCAAAGGGGGAGGAGGGTTGATCTAAAAAGGTGATGAAAAGGGGTTATTGATGCTCAACATTCGTTCCTGGAAGGTAGGATTTAATCCTATCCTCCACTTTAGTGACCGCTTTCTCCCTTCCTTCTTGCATTTCCCAGATCGGAATGATGGGGAAGAATTTTGTAAAAAGGACATAGAGAAGAGAAAAAAAGGAGAGGCAACCCAAGAAGATCGACCACTCCACCCAGGTAGGTATGTAGAGGGCCTGCTCCACAGAAATTCTCTGTCTCGTCAGGGTAGGAACAATAATGACAAATCGCTCCAGCCACATCCCGATATTGATGGAGATCGAAGCGATCACCGTTCCCTTAATGGTTCGAGTCTTCGGGTTGGCAAGAATGGGAAAGGGGATAACAAAACAGAGCACGAAATGGAGCCAGAAGAGAGGTGCATATCGTCCTGTGAGTTTGGACCAGAAGATGGCCATCTGCGACGGCTCATTTCCATAAAAGGTCGTAATATACTCTCCGAGAGTGAAATAGAACCAGAGAAGGGTCATCGCCAGAAGGAGGGTCCCAAGATTATAGAAGTGAACCGGCTTAAAATACTCTTCGAGGTGGTAGGCCTTCCGAATTATAGCCATGATGGTGATGACGGCAGCAATTCCAGAGAAGAGGGCTCCGGCCACAAAGTAGGGACCGAAGATGGCGCTATGCCACATGGGCTGAATCGTCATGGCAAAGACATAGGAGACTACCGTATGGACGGTGATCATGACGGGGATGACGAGGATGGACATAAAGGTGATCGCCTTTTCCAAGCGATGCCATTGTTTTTCTGTTCCTGTGAATCCGAGAGAGAGAATCTCATAGAACCATTGCCTTTTCTTCCAGCCAAGGTCTCTCATAAGGGCGATATCCGGAATCAACGCAAGGTAAAGGCAGATGGAGCTCACCGTCAGATAGGTGGCAATGCTACAAACATCCCAGAGAAGAGGGGATCGAAAATGGGCATATCGAATAGCATAGAGCATTCGATCGGGTCTTCCAAGGTCTATCAAAACGCTTCCCACGCCGAAAAATAGGATAAAGACGGTCGTAAGCTCCGAGAGCCGGCTTATTGGTCTTCTCCATTCCGCCTTCACAACCCGAAGTACAGCCGAGATGAAGGTGCCGGCGTGGCTGATTCCGATGAAGAAGACAAAATTTGTGATGTAGACACCCCAGAAGATCTGTCTTGAAAGCCCGGTTACGCCAAGGCCTGTTTGGTATTGGGTAAGATAGGCATAGATTCCCCATAAAACAAGGGCGGTAAGGATGGAAACGGTAATGTAAAATCCCTTACCTGACCTTCTAACGTGCTCAAGGAGAGCAATTTCTCTATCTACCAATACATGTTCTTTGTTCATCATATCCATTCCTTTATACACAGCGTCATTAATCGCAACAACGTGCGTCATTGCCGCCCCGTATCGGAGTACGGGGTAAACTCCAGCGGGAATCCAGAAAAACACTGGATTCCCCCGTATCAAGAGGCTGTGTCACAATGAGGAAAATGCAATGTTTGTCATTCTGAACGAAGTGAAGAATCTCAGAGAATCAATAAGTTATAAAACAGAGATTCTTCGGCTAACGCCTCAGAATGACATTACGACACAGTCTCCAAGTACGGGGCAGGCTAAGTCAAGGCCGGAATGACAAACTACATAAGAATTATGTCTCCATGGCGAATCTGTTGCGAACCGATAGGCATCTTTTCAGACCCCTGACATCTTTGCCCGTGGATTATCCGCTTCTGTTTGGATTTCCACCTAGATTTTTAACCTGTTCCGTAAACTCTTTAACCACCTGAGCAAACCTAGCGCCTTCAGCGGCGGAGACCCATTCCAATCGAAATCGTTCAGGCTCAATGCCAAAATCCTCCAGCATGAGCGTGATTGCCTCGGCCCTCTTCTCTGCTTTCAGATTTCCGTCTTGATAGTGGCAGTCTCCAGGGTGACATCCGCAGATTAAAACACCGTCAGCCCCCTTTGTCAGGGCATCGACGACCAGATTTGGATGGATCATGCCCGAGCACATCACCCGGATGATTCTTAGGCTGGTCGGATACTGGATCCTGGATACCCCTGCCAAGTCAGCTCCGGCATAAGAGCACCAGTTGCAACAGAAGCCGATGATCAACGGTTCAAATGTCTCATTCATTACGTCACCCCCAAAGCAGCATCAACTTGCGCTCCGATCTGTTCCAGCTTAAATCCTCTCACGAAGATCCCCTTCTTCGGACAGGTGGCCTGACAGCAGCCGCAGCCCTTGCAGACCGCTTCGTTGACTTCAACCGTTTTCTTGATGGCCCCCTCCCTCATATATTCGAGCAGGGTGATCGCCTTGTAAGGACAGGGATCAACGCAGTATGCACACCCGTCGCAATTCTCATCCACCACCTGGGAGATATTCCCTTCCAGTTCGATGCTCTCCCTTGAAAGGATCGTGGCGGCTTTGGCAGATGCGGCCTGGGCCTGAACGATGCTTTCCTCGATCGTTTTTGGATAATGGGCCAACCCCGCCAGGAAGACCCCGTCGGTGGCGAAATCGACCGGACGCAGTTTCATATGGGCCTCGAGGAAGAACCCCTCGCTGTTGATGGGGACTTTCA
>DYHU01000368.1 GCA_020724025.1 Syntrophorhabdus sp.
AAGACGATTTCATCTTTTGCAGCCTGGACACCCGACGTGACCAGAAAAGAAAGAACAAAACCAATCAGAATGCCCATGCCAGTTAATCTTTTCTTCATCTCTCTTCCATTCCTCCTTTTAATTATGATGATCTCGTAAAAAGTCTGAAAAGGAGATTTTTGTCATTCCTGCGGAAGCAGGAATCCAGTATTTTCATATAGTTAGAATTTCCTGGATTCCCGTTTTCACGGGAATGACGACTTTTTACGATTCCATCAATTATAATAATGTCCAGGTTTTTCACCTGAAACCCCCCTTAGTAATTCTTTAATATTCTCAATGATATAGGGTTTTTCCACATAGGCCCATGCCCCTCTCTCTTTGGCGATTTTTTCGGTATCCTCCTTCCCATGGGCGGTGATAATGATAACTCGAGAGGGAGGTTGGATCTCATTAACAATCTTCAATACTTCCCATCCATCCAATTCCGGCATGATGAGGTCAGTAATGATAAAATCAAAATTCCCGGTTCTCACTGCCTCAATGGCCTTTTTCCCGTCCTCCACAGTGATGACATCGTAGCCTTCTTGTAAAAGGGCCTGGCTAAGAGACCATCGGATCAAAAACTCATCATCGGCAATGAGGATTTTGTGTGAATGGATCAGGACCACCCCCAACCCGGCATCTATGAATTAATTGGTTGAAATCTCATCCGTTGCTGAAATAGCAAGTTTTTTTCTTATCCGGAGTGAATCTTTCCCATTAAACCCAAAGGCCTCGAGCATCGATTCAAGAAAAGCCTCTGTCTCAGCCTCCGCGAAGCCCCCCGACCGGGTGTGAACGATCTGATGATTGCCGAAATCATCCTTTACGGTGCAGATCAAGTGGGGCGTTCGGGCCTCTCCCAGGGCTTTATGAATTTTATAATCTTCGTCCGGGAAAACCGGGAAGGGGATGCGGTGGCCTTGCTTGAAATACTCCACCTCATTAGAGGAATTTCCCGCAAAGATGCCAATCAATTTTATTCGATCCCTCAACTCCCCATTTATTCGATCCCTCAACTCCCCATCGTTTTGAATCAGATGATAAACTTGTGCCATCGCTGTTGCCATGCTCTGGCAGGATGGACAATAGATATTCAGGATCTGAATGATCAACGCCTTTGCCTTGATCTGAGAAATCCTGAAATAACCTTTGCTGGAAAGGCCGAGATAGCTCCTTTCAACTGGATTTTTAGGGATTGGAAGGTTGATAAGAGGTGGTTGATCTCTTTTCATGGACGGTAAGCCGGCGGGCAAGACCGGACTGGCGAGACCGATTGATGAAGAAAGAGTAACCATAACGATACTCTTCACAACCCAATTTTTTCTAATGGCCATTTAATCGAGAAAATAGTCAACTTTTTAACAGTTAGGTTCGATTTATCAGGATTTAACATAAGCAAAATACATACCTTAAAAGGTGAGCGACTCATTAAAAATACATGAGGAAGCGTAACCCGTTAATTTTTCATTAGTATTTAATTTTTTTCTTTTTTACAAAAAGGCCGGTAGAGGAAACCCGCCTGATCAAGTTAAGTATTTTCCCCCAGAGGAGTGAGGATTTTTACTCAACTCCTTCTCCAAATTTTTATTGCTTTTCTTAAAAAAAAGATTTTAAATATAATATCAAAAGGTTCGGGGGGGACCATGGGAAATTTCTGGGAAGGGAAAGAGCCCTGCTGGATCCTTATGAATTGTTCGGAGTATGTTTTTAAAAACTGCCCGGCCTATCATTATAGGGAGAGACCCTGCTGGGAAATTCCCTACACCCGATGTGAAGCCTTGACGAACATTGAAAAAGAATGCAGATTCTGTAAGGTCTACAAACTCTACAACCATGACAAGAAGGAGAAAAGGGACAATACCGATGTTGAAAGTTGAACTTACCGGTCTTCTCTCCGGATATTGATTTTTCAGGAGAAACAGTTTTAAAATCCTGCCACCGGGAGTTTTAATGGGATTTATAATTCGCCCCACCTCATTATTCTTTAAAGTTATTGTCATCACCAACCTGACCCTGATTTTTGTCATTTCCTTCCATCTCTGGTGGGATGTAAGTCTTTACGAAACCAGCATCGAGACGATGACTCACGAAAAGACAAAGATCGTTTCCGAATTTATTGAAAAGAATGTGATCCGGGCTATGGAGAAGGGAAGACATTTTGATATCCAGGGAATCTTACAAAATTTTGCCGTCTACCGGGGGATCAAAAATATTTATCTTTTCACACCTGACGGAATCATCAGGGCTTCGACGAATAGGGATGAATTGAGCAGGAACATCGGAAATGTGGATTTCTATCTTAAAAATGCATATTTTCTTCGAGAAGAAATGGTTCCGGATGAAAAGGGAGGGAGGAAAAGAACAAGGGTCTATTACTTCAATAACCCCATCTTGAACCATCCGTCATGTTTTCAATGTCATGATCGAAAGGAGAAGATTCTCGGAATTCTGACGGTAGTCAACTCACTGAAAGAAAATGATGAAATGGTGTCAAGGGTGAAACTTCATTCCATCATTATGGCCATTGTTACGATTGGATTTCTCTCCTTCGTCCTGATTTTTTTGTTTTTGAGGTTTATTGAACAGCCCATTAAAAAAATGACCGATGTGATGGGAGAGGTCGAGAAAGGAAACTTCGATGCAAGGGCAGATGGAAAAAGCAGAGATGAGATGGGGAAATTAGGGAGAAGCCTCAATGCCATGATCGAAAAACTTGAACTGGCCAAAGAAGAGGCCGAGACCTATCATCAGGAACTGGTTCAGAGAGCCGACCGGATGGCTACCATTGGCGAGCTGGCTTCGGGGATCGCCCACGAGATCAGGAATCCACTGGCTGGCATTCATGGGGCGGTCCAAATCATTGCAGATGGCCTTCCGAAAGAAGACGACCGAAGACAGGTGATCGATGAGGTTCAAAAACAGATCCAGCGATTGGAAAAATTAGTAAAGGATCTGCTCAACTATGCGAAACCCGCCCCTCCGAGCTATTCATCCTCAGATGTGAATGAGTTGGCTGATAAGGCCCTCTCCTTTTTTCTTACCCAGAGTGGAAAGCCGGAGAATTTGAGGATTGAAAAGAGTTTTTTTTCTCCCATGCCGAAGATCCTGAT
>DYHU01000369.1 GCA_020724025.1 Syntrophorhabdus sp.
TTATAACATCTCTTAAAAAAGAGCAATAGAAAAAAATGGGTTGACGTAACCCATCAGTTATGGGTTCAAGTAATACAAATATCTTATTATTATACCCCTCTTTGGTAATCTTTTCCCTGCCAAAGGCAGGCAAACCAGGGGCAAGGGGAGATTTCCCCGGCATAATTTTAAAATCCCCCTAAATCCCCCTTTGCCAAAGGGGGATAAAAACACCCGTAACTTCTATGAGGGATTATGGGTTGACGGGATTGTGGGCAATTTCCGACAAAGTATTTTCCGGTTGGCTATTGCTTTTTGTTTTGGTCTTTGGCCTTCTGAATATATTGCCCTAAGACCAGACGGATTTCATCATAGCTTACGCCCTGGGGAAGCAGGGCTTTGACCGGGGCCAATCGTTCGCTTCCGGCCCGGACGATCGCTTCTTCAATGAGGGTGATTCGTTCCTTTGAAAGAATCCGGTGAAGGTCGATTGATCGGCCTTCGCCAATAAGCTGAACAAGATGTTCGACAATCGTCAATGGAGTAAGGCCCCTCTTGCGGGCGATTTCCTCCAGAGCCAATCCCTTTTCCCACAGCATCCATGTGATCTCGACCGTGCTTCCCCCCGAAGGGTTCTTCAGGACAGGCCGTTTTACTATAGGTCCGGCATGCTTGCTCAATGGCTCACCCAAGGGCCTTGCCTCAGGATGTCCCTTTCGATAAGCCCTGACCACGTCAAGCGTCTGACTCCCGTAAGCCGAAACTTTATATTCCCCACATCCTTTGATACTAAGCAATTCAGGGATTGTTTGAGGCAGTCGTTGACTGATGGCCCTGAGTGTTCGATCATGGAAGATGACGAAGGGAGGAAGGTTGGAGGCCTGGGCGAGTTTGAGACGCATCTCCTTCAGGGAAGCAAAAAGGTCTTCATGGCAGGGCAGATCTGATTTCTCCGTGGGTCTCCCCTTAATGACCCTTTCTTTTCTGGTTAACCCCGCACCTTTGATAAAGTGCGGGGTAAAGGTCTTGAACGTCTCAGTTTCACCTTCATCGAGACAGTTAGAGCAATTATCACACCCGTCCCTATTGATCCTTTCTCCGAAGTATTCCAGAATATAACGCCTCAGGCATTGATCGGCATAGGCGTAATCGATCATCTTTCGAAGTTTCTTCCGCTCAAAAAGGCTCCGGCGTTCAATCTCTTGAAAATTAATATCCAGTTTGGAGATAGGAACACGTGACAGTATTTTCAGC
Organism: Syntrophorhabdus sp.; assembly: GCA_020724025.1. The sequence goes on from DYHU01000369.1 coordinate 1,234, forward strand.
CCCCGGCCGCGAAACGGCGCTCGATATTCCATTGATCCTGCTTGATGGAGCGTAGAGAGATGCCGCCTTAACTGCTCCGGGGCAAGGTTCAAATTCTCAGCCATCGCATTTAGGTCCACAAGAAGGGTCCTATCTTTCGATCCATTTAGGACATCCAGACAATAATTGACAACCTCTTTATGAAATTTGCTCTTTCCTTCAACCTGGCGCTGAAGCTCCTCCGGCTCGACACGCAGTGTCACCCTGGCCAGATGCTCCCCTTCTGATCCACGCTCAATGTACCCGGCCTTTTCCAGGATCTTCAAGCATGAAGAGATGGCCATTTCATTCGATTTTGTACGGCCGATACGCTCGGCCAGGGCCTTCTGGGTCATCTCAATTTCATCCGTCCCAATCCCGCATAAGACCTCGTACACCCGTTCGATCATGTCTCGGGGCGGATAACTTCCGTCGATAAAAAATTCCTGTGTGAACGTATCGGCGTAATTGAAGAGGAGCAGACAGGTCGCAGGATTCCCATCACGTCCAGCACGACCGACCTCCTGGTAATAAGCCTCGAGGGAACCGGGGATGTCATAATGGATGACAAAACGGAGATCCGCCTTATCGATGCCCATGCCAAAGGCATTGGTCGCCACCACTGCCGGCAGGGTCCCCTCCGTGAAACCGTCCTGCACAGACTTGCGGGACCCCATCTCCATGCCGGCGTGATACCCCCCTGCTTTGTAGCCATTGAACTGTAATGCCTTCGTAACGGTTTCCACATTCTTGCGGGTAGCCGTATAGATAATTCCCCTTTGTGACACACTTTTGAACAAAGCAAGAATGGCATGAATCTTATCTGCCTCACCCTCTACCTGTTTGACCTGAAAACGGAGATTGGGGCGATCAAAACCGGCAACGAAGGTGACCGGCTGACGAAGACCCAACTGGGTGATGATATCACGGCGGACATCAGGAGTGGCCGTCGCTGTCAGGGCGGCAACAGGCGGATGGCCCAGTCTTTCGACAACCCCTTTGAGACGAAGGTAATCAGGACGAAAATCATGCCCCCATTCGGAAACGCAGTGGGCCTCATCCACAGCAAAGAGTGAAACACGGCAGGATTGAATCCCCTCCATAAACCCAGGATTCCGAAACCGTTCGGGAGCAATATAGACCAGTTTATATCCGCCCTGCTGAATCTCCTTCAGCCTCTGCCATTGTTCAGAAGGGGTCAATACGCTATTGATGAATGTGGCAGGGACTTGATTCTGCACCAGTCCATCCACCTGGTCTTTCATCAACGCAATCAGGGGTGAGATGACCAATGTCACCCCATCCAGGAGCAGAGCCGGCAACTGGTAACAGAGCGATTTGCCGCTTCCTGTGGGCATGACCACGACCACATCGCGCCGGGTCAGGAGGGTATCGATGATCTCCTCCTGCCACTTTCGAAAACCAGAGAAATGGAACTTCTCGCTCAGGACTCGGAACCGTTCATCTTTCATCGAAGCATTTAATAGTTGAGGAATGTCGAATTCAAAGGATGATGGTCCCGTAAAAAGTCGTCATAAGGTGAAAAACGGGAATCCAGAGAATTTTAATGAGAATCTGTTTATAAACTAACGGTTTCCAAAAAGGTTGTCATTCCGGCGAAAGCCGGAATCCAGGGTTCCCGGTGAAAACCGGGACCCAGTCTTTGAGATGGTTCCCGACTTTCGTCGGGACGACGTCTGGATGCCCCCGTATCAAGTACGGGGCAGGCTCCTCAAGTCCGGCATGACGGAATAACGGAGTTTATAAACAGACACTAATTACAAGAAAATACTGGATTCCTGCTTGCGCAGGAATGACAAAAATCTCCTTTTCAGACTTTTGACGAGA
>DYHU01000057.1 GCA_020724025.1 Syntrophorhabdus sp.
GTGTGAATCCCTTTCTCTTTCTCCCGGCCACGAAGCTTCCTCGTATAATATCGTATAATAGCGCATAAAATCCCGATTCTTCGTCGAGGCAATGAAAGCCGCCTGATACAGCGCATAGCGTAAATCGGCTTTGCCCCTCTTGGAGATCTCCGGAGTGGCCTTATCCGAATTCTTTCCACTTCGATCCGCACCGAGGTCTAATCCACCCAGCTTCAACACCTGTTTTCCATTCTGAAATCGATCGGGGTCTCCTATTGCCCCCAACACCTTGGCCGACACATCAGGACCAAACCCGGGAATCGTCAAAACGTACGGGTACTCCGGAAACTGCTGACAGAGCTCCTCGATTTTGTCTTCCGTCTCCTTGATCATCTCGCGTATCTGCTTTAATCCCTCCACCATGAGTTTTGCCTCATGCTCCACTCCAGGCACCCCCTCACAACCAATCGACATTCCCGCCTTCTCCCATACCCCCTCTAATCGCCTCCTCTGCTCCATCCTGATCCGTAGAGACGTCACCCGCTGGATAAAGGGTTCAACGTCTAATTGAACAATTTGAGAGGGAGGAAAACTCCACCTCACAATCGACAAACCCGCCGCCCCCAACCGCTCATAGTCCCGATCCATCTCCGGAAAATACTGCGCAATCAGATGATTCCGAATTCTTACCCGATAGCCCTGCTCTTGCTTCTTGAGCCGCCTCTTTAACGACAATAACCCCCGCAACCCCCTTAACTCTGCCGATGGATGCTCGTAATATAAACACTTGCCCTGCGATATCAAATCCGCCACATTGGCCGAATCCTTCATCACGCCAAGGGCGTGACTTGTTCCAACGCCCATCTAACGACTCGCGGTTCCGCTTCACCGTCACCCCCGAGACCAACACCACCATCCTCCCTAAGGTGATCAAATACTCTCCCAGGGGTTTATGGTAATTGGCCGTCGGCTCCATCCCATAGACCACCTTCTTCAAACCATCCCGCACCCGAAGGGCCTCTGCCTGATCCAGAAGGCTTCTAAATCCCTCATGGTCGTTGCTAAAGACAAAACGCCTCAATAACGTTTTCCCCGTCGCTGTCCCAAAAAAGGCGTGGTGCCGATCCTTCGCAATATCAATTCCTACAATCAAATACTCCCCCGAATGCCTTATCTCTTTCCTTAGTTGACGAAACTGCTCCAGCCGGTTACGATTGAGCTCATCCATTGGAAACCTCCTTTTAAGAATTTGAGTTTGGTCGTGCTTACTCTTATCTCTTAACAGGAGGTTTCTTTTTGTGGTAGATTATAAATAAACTTTTTCTATCTTATTCTTTAAGGTTTAACCTCACTCTACCATAATATATAACGTTGGTTCTGAAACAACTTAACAGGGCTTCTTCTGTTAATTATTTGGCCGTTTCTAAAGAACCTCAGATTCTTAAAAGAAAAATGCTTTAGAACCAAAGCCCCCCTTTTTCTGTCCCCCCTTTTTCCATAGAATCAGCATAAAAATCAATGTTATGCCCCAAACAAAGAAAGCTACGTAAAACACGCACTGTTAGCTAAACTTTAAAAGTGCACACCCTATCACCTCCTCTCCCCTCGGGGAGAGGAGAAAGGTGAGGGGGGATAACCTGGAGACCACCCTCACCCCAACCCTCTCCCGCCAGCGGGAGAGGGAGAATATTGATTTTCATCATCTGATTCTCATGTCTTTGTTAACGAGCCTACCATGGCCGATTTTAAACAAATTAAGTGTGCACTTTTAATTCTTAAATGACAATGTAATACAAGAGGTGATAAGAAATGAGCACTGCAAAAGTGGCCATAACGTTAGATGAAAATTTGCTCAAGCGATTGGACCGGTTGGTGAAGAACCGGATGTTCGAATACCGAAGTCGTGCCATTCAGGAAGCGGTGAGCGAAAAACTATCAAGGTTGGAACGAGGCCGGCTGGCAAGGGAGTGCGCCAAACTGGACAGAACATTTGAGCAAACCATGGCTGAGGAAGGTCTGTCGGTTGAGGTAGTGGAGGGGTGGGAGTTGTAGATTTGCTCTTGGATTCAAGGAATTTAGGAAATTGCTTTAGGGCGCTCGCAATGACAATAATATTTATTCCAAATTTTGTAACACTTTAGTGCTTTGAAAAATCACCTTGCCTGTCATTCCCGAGCAGGCGGGAATCCAGAGAGGTTTTTAAAGAAACTGGATTCCTGCTTTCGCAGGAAAGACAACCCCAGGAGACGTTCTATCTAATGCTTTTTTCAAAGAACTAAATTGATACCAAATTGTCAATTTCCATATCAACTTAAATCTCCCAGTTCGTATTGAAGAATTCCTATCAAAGTGATGGCGGCGGTTTCGGTTCTCAAAATACGCTGGCCCAATTTAACAGGAATGAAGCTTTTCTCTTTTGCAAGCGCCACTTCGTCATCAGTCAGACCTCCTTCGGGTCCGACCAGGGCGTAGATCTTTGTTGGGGGATTCAATACGGAATATTTTTTGAGGACATCTCTGAGGCTCTCGCCTTCTTTCTCCCAGAGGAGGATCTTCAACGCACCCTCTTTACAAAAATCCAGAGATTCCTTAAACGAACGATAGGGCTCTATCTTCGGAACTTTTGCCCTTCTCGATTGCTGGACCGCCTTGACGGCGATCTCCTGCCAACGGTGAGCTTTCTTCTGTTTTGTTTCCCTCTCTTCGATAGAAATCGACCTTTCGGACTTAAAAGGGATAATGGTCGAGACACCCAGTTCCGTTGCCTTCTGGATGATCCATTCCATTCTTTCCTTTTCCGGAAGGGCCTGAAGAAGAATGATTTCCAAAGATGACTCGGTGGGGGAGGGAAAAGCATCAAAGATAAAAACGAAGGCGCTTTCTTTGGTGATACGAAGGACTCTCGCTCTGAAGTCCTTTCCTTGGGAATCGGTCAGGGTGATGATGTTCCCCGCCCGGCCTCCCTGAAATCGAAGGGCCTCCAGAGGAGGCCCTTCGAGGATCACTTCTTTCCCTGTTTCAAGCTTCTGATCCAGAACGATTCTATCCATTGCAGGAGGCTTTGCCTCTCTTTTTCTTCTTCTCCTTGGTTTCCTCTCCGCCCCCCTCATACTCTTTGATCTTCTTTCCCAATTCCTGAAGCTTCCTGTCCACCAGGTCATTGACCGTGCCTTCTTTAAAACGTCCATCCTCCAGCCGATCACCTGCTTCCACACCGGTGAGGATCGTAATCCCCTGATCGATGGTTTTCACCGGATAGACATGAAACTTCCCTTCCTGGACCGCCTGCACCACATCCTTTCTCAACATTAAATCATCGATATTGAGGTGAGGAATCATCACGCCCTGCTTTTCTGTTAAACCTTTCGCCTTGCAAACTTCGAAAAACCCTTCGATCTTCTCATTCACTCCGCCGATGGGTTGAACCTCTCCTTTCTGATTGACCGAACCCGTCACGGCAATATCCTGCCGGAGGGGAAGACCGGAAAGGCTCGAGAGAAGGGCATAGAGTTCCGTTGAGGAGGCGCTGTCCCCTTCCACCCCGCTGTAAGACTGCTCAAAACAGATGCTGGCGCTCATGGTGATCGGCTTGTCCTGAGCATATCGGTCCCTGAGGTATCCCGAAAGGATGTAGACCCCTTTATTATGGATGGGGCCGCTCATCTCCGCTTCCCTCTCGATATTAATAATTCCAGCTTTTCCCAGAGAGGTCTTGACGGTAATCCGCGAGGGTTTCCCGAAAGCGTAATCTCCCAGGTTATAGACGGAGAGGCCATTGACCTGTCCTGCGACCATCCCATCGGAATCAATCAGGATCGTCCCATCATCAATCATCTCCTGAATCTTCTCCTCCACAAGATTCAGACGATAAGCCCTTTTCTCAATGGCCTTGTCCACATGGGCCTCTTTTACCACCGGAGAACCATCCTTCCCAGCCCAGTAGTTGGCCTCTCTCAGGAGATCGGCAATGAGGTGAAACCGTGTGGAGAGTTTTTTCTGTCTTCCTGAAATCCTAACCCCATGCTCCACAACCGCTGCCACACCCGTTCGATCAAAGGGCCTCAATTTCTCCTCATCGCAGACCTTCCGGATGAAGGAGGCATACTGCCGGACTTTTTCTTCATCTTTGCCGGTGACCGAATCGAAGTCCGCCTTGATCTTAAAAATCTTTTTAAAGTCATCATCCAGGTTGAAGAGGAGGTGGTAGAGATGGGTGTCACCGATCATGATGACCTTTGTATTGCACTCGATGGGCTCCGGTTTGAGGGCAGTGGTGGCAAAGAAATAGAAGGGATCGTAAGTCTGAACCTCCATTACCTGATTCTTCAAGGTCCGCTTCAAGGCGGGCCAGACCCCTGGTTCCACGAGGCCATCCAGTCCATTGAAGATCAAATACCCGCCATTCGCCCTCAAAAATGACCCTGCTTTGATATGGGTGAAGTCGGTCTTCCAGACTCCGGAGCGCTCAACCACCCTTTCGACGGTGCCGAAAAGGTTTCGGTAGTTCGGCGTCATCTCCACGATGATGGGCGCCCCCTTGGTCTCGGAATTATCCACCAGGACATTGACTTGATATTCGTTGAATGTATCCACCGGCTGAGGCAGGACCAGCCCTGGGATGGGCGAGGGGGGAGATTCCTCTTTCTCTCTGAAACGATGAAAATTGGTCAGGATATCTTCCTGGACCTCATCCAGGTAGTGATGAATCTTTTTGTAATCAAATCTCTCCTTGATATCTGAGATGGAGTCTTTGACGGCCGGAGAAATCATCTCCGTATCCAGAGTCGACAATTGATCCTTGATCTCCTTTTCCGATTTCCGGGTCACCTTGAAGATATCCTCCAATTCGTTGACCAGTCCGGTCTGTTTCTCCTTAATCTTTTCCAGCTCCTCCCTGGAGAACTTATCCTCTTCCACCATCGTTTCTAACTGCTCAATGTTGACCGGGTTCCCCTCCACCACCGGGAAAATACCCGGACGGGAATAGGGTCCCGCCTGGATCTGAACGAGAGCGAAACCTTCCTTGTTCACCTTCTTTTCAAACTCACGGAACATCTCGGCCTGCCTGTTCCGATATCCTTCGACCAGCTCTTTCTTCTTGTTGAGGTAGTTCTCGTTCTCAAAGATGAGGGGGACCTTCTTCCTCAGGGTTTCGATCAGGGTCTCCATCTCTTTTTTGAAACCATTTCCCTGGCCCGCTGGAAGGCTGAGCATATGGGGCATATCCGGGTTCTTGAAGTTGTTGACATAGCAGAGGTCATTGGGAATCTTTCCTTTAACATCCATCTCCTCAAAGACCGCTTTGATCGTAGTGAAGCGGCCTGTCCCTGCCAGTCCGGTCACAAAGATATTGTATCCGATACTCTCGATTTCCAACCCTACCCGGATCGCCTCCAGGGCTCTTTCCTGACCGATGATCTCCTGGCAGGGCTCAATCGCTTCTGTGGTTTCCATAGGGAATGAATTGGGATCGCACCGCCAGCGCAACTTCTCAATAGGCACCTCTTCATAGCTCTTCTCCGCCATAATCTCTTTCCTCCTGGTTCAGATAACGGACTCTTTTGGGTTTATTTATAACAGATCACCGGAAAAGTCAACGAACGCAAACGAAGAAATGGGAAATGAGAAATAGGAATTAAGAGTGATGATTTATGAATTGAGTAACACTTTAGCTCTTTGAAATGGAGTGACATGGGATACCGATCCGTGAGTCCTCCAAAGTTTTAGAATGCGGTTTTTCCTATTTTATCGAATGGAAACGAAGGAAGTGAATCTAACTCAGCCAGCCATTGGGGGCCAAGGGAGTGGTTGGCCAAAAGGTTTCCGCTCTAAAACTTTCTCAGGCTCCCTGACCGGTATCCCATGAGGACGATTTAACAAAACGCTAAAGTGTTACTGAATTGAGAATTGACCATTGAGAACTGAAAATTGGTCATTGAATTTAGATGCCTTCTTTGGCAAGTTCCTGGATCAGACTTTTTGCTTTTTCTGACACCCTTTTGGGAATTTTCACAATCACCTTCACATATTCATCCCCTCTGCCCTCTTTCTGAAGGTGGGGAATGCCGAGCCCTTTCAATCGCATCTTCGTATGGCTCTGGGTTCCCGGAGGAACCTTGATTTTCTTTGTCCCTTCAAGGGTGGGAACTTCGACGGAGTTTCCCAGAACAGCCTCTGAAAAACTGACCTCCTTTTCTACCACCAGGTCATCCCCTTCACGGGTAAAGATGGGATGTTCCCGGATGGAAATCTGGAGGTAGAGATCGCCCGGAGGGCCGCCTTTTTCCCCCTCCACCCCTTTTCCGGCCAGCCTCAGTTTCTTCCCTGCTTGTATTCCCTTAGGGATCTTTACGGAAACTTCTTCCACTTTGCCATCCTTGCGATAGGAAATCCTCTTCTCTCCGCCTGAGGCCGCCTCTTCGAGAGAGATCGTTAATTCATAAAGGATGTCTTCTCCCTTCTGGGGCATCCGGCCCATGTCCTGGTAACCGTGTGAACCGCCGAAAAGATCTCCGAAATCGAAACCGCCCCTTCCTCCTCCAAATTTGAACTCCCGCCGCCCCCTTCCGCCAAAGACACCCGAAAGAATCTCCTCGAAATCAAATCCCCGGAAGATGTCCTCCTGAGTGAATCGCTGACGGAATCCTTCGGCGCCAAAGTTATCGTACTGCTTTCGTTTCTCTTTATCGCTTAAAACCGCATAGGCCTCGTTGATCTCCTTGAAGCGTTCCTCCGCCTCCTTTTTGTTCGGATTCCGGTCCGGATGGTATTTCATCGCCAGTTTCCGGTAAGCCCGCTTGACCTCTTCGTCACCGGCGTTCTTGCTGACACCTAAAATTTCATAATAATCTCTGTTCGCCATTATCCCTTACCCTCGGCTTCTAAATCGAACCGCCGGCTATAGGCCTCCTGGATGACCCGATTGAGATATCCTTCGGGATCATCGATCGCCTCCTTCGTAATCACAAACTCCTTCCGGCCCATTCTGTCCCGGATCAGTTTCATCCCATGCTCATAATCCTTTAACAGACGGGAGCAAACCATTTCCCCCTTTATATCCTCTTCGAGGGCCATTTCCGTTATCCGATCGACGGCTTCTCCCTCAAACTGGAGCCGGATTCCATTTCTCTGCTGGAATTCCCTCTCAAACTCCTCGACCTGTCGCTGAACCTCCGCCACCTCTTCAAAAACGGTGTTGACATCGTAACCCTTCTCGACCATCCGGCGGGCGATAAGATCGATCCTGCTCTCCGTGAAGGCAATTCCGTAACGCCTGCGAAATTCCCCTTCCCTGCTCAGGATCGACTCCTTCAACTCCCTCCGCTCCCGTGAAAGAAGCTTCTCAAACCTGGCCAGCCTCTCGGGATGCATGGGGTCCTGGAGCAATCGTTCCAGCTCCTGTTCCGGATGTTGGGCCACCTCGCGGGTGACAACGAATTGGCGAATATCCGTCGAGGGAAGTCTTTTTTCAAATTTGATGAGCACTTTTTCCACGGCGCTGACCAGTCCTCGCGCTCCTGTTTTTTCTTCAAACGCCTTCACCGCTAACTCGTAAAGGGCGTCCTCCTCAAACTGGATGTCGATGCCGTACGATTTGAAATCCTTCTTCTTCCCCAGAATGATGGGGTTATTGGGATTCTTGAGGATGGCATAGAGATCCTCGATTTCCAGTCTCTCAAAAATGGCGGCGACCGGAAGCCTTCCGATGAATTCCGACTCGAATCCAAAGGCGATGAGGTCCTCAGCCCTCGCCAGTTTGAGATATTCGGCTCTTTCATCCTTGGAGCGAATTTCCGCTCCAAAACCGATCCCCTCCCGGTTCAACCGTTTCTTAACCATCTCCTCCAGGCCGTTGAAGGCTCCGCTCATGATGAAGAGGATGTATTTCGTATTGATCATCCGCTTCTCCTTCTTTCCGGTTCTCCGGTAATGTTCGATGGCCTCCAGCTGGGAGATGGGGTCATGGGGAACCTTGAGATCCACCTCTGTCTCCTCCATCGGTTTGAGGAGAGCCCGCTGGACCCCTGTCCTTGAGACATCCGGACCGATCGTATGGTTGGACGAGGCGATCTTGTCGATCTCATCGATATAGATGATCCCATATTGGGCCATATCAATGTCGCCATTGGCCTCATAAACGAGATCGCGGACGAGATCCTCCACATCCCCTCCCACATAACCGGTCTCACTGAACTTCGTCGCATCTCCCTTGACAAAAGGAACGCCGATCTTCTTTGCGATCAGTTTGATCAGGTAGGTCTTGCCCACACCGGTCGGCCCGACCATCAGGATATTGTTTTTAATGTGGCCCACCCCTTCATACCGATTCTTCCCTTTCGTCATCTCGGTGAACTTGATCCGGTTGAAGTGGGTGCAGATCTTGGTGGCCAGGATCTCTTTTGCCTCTTCCTGCCGGATGATGTAGTCATTGAGGAAGGCCTCCAGTTCCTCGGGCTTCAGGTCGAATTGGATCTTCTTCTTTTTCTCACTGACCTCTTTCTCATCCTTCGAGACCTCTTCGGTCTGGGGTTTGGGAAAGAGCATGGGAACGACCAGCCGGATCCGATCTCCATACTTCTTCCCTAAATACTCATTCAGCTCCCTCTCCAGTTCTTTCTGGTCGGGAATTTTCGAATCGGAATCTTTCATTGACACCAAACTCCTTTTCTTTTCATAAGTTATAAATATAATATAACCATTGCCACCCCATTTGCAACCCCCCCTCTAATTTAATGTGAAATTCGGATTGCGGATTGCGGAGTTTGTGACACTTTAGATTTTTTGAAATAACACCTTTAAATCCCTCCCAGCCTCCCTTTTCCAAAGGGGAGAGATATAAAATTCCCCCTTTCGGAAAAGGGGATCAAGGGGGATTTGACAGCATTTCACAAAGAGCTAAAGTGTAACAACAAAGTATATTTGGAAGAAAAAAGTGGATATCAGGGAATTGGAAGATTAGATAAACTTGATGGTCTTCAGGCGGTCGCCTTCCCATATAAACTGGCGTCTCTTCCTTTTTCTGCAGATCTTCTCTTCTTGAAAGATGGCTCCGACCAGCAGGGGAAGGGCGACGGTGGCATCCATATAGACAGCGGCATAGGCCGATGCTTTCTCAATTTTTCCCCAGGACTTTGCCTCCTCAAACGTGCAGCCTGAGAGGCCGCCCCACTTGGGATCATCCGTGGTCACCTGAAAGGCAAACCGGTGGCCGCTCTCTCTCCGGAAAAGAAGTTCGCTCACAGGCCCTAATTGTTGAATATAATTTTTTGGAACCCCTCCTCCGACATAGATCGCTCCGGTGGTTTTGGACATCCGCTTCAACTGGGCAATCTCAAAGCTGTCCCGGATCTGGTCGATGATCAGCCCCTCCGAAGGATCCTTCTTCCTGGCATGGAGAAAGGTCAGTCCGATGCCGATGGAACTGTCACTGAGGGCGGGGACAAAGACGGGAACACCGTACCGGGAGGCCGTCTTCAGGATCGACCCGTCATCTTGGATGCGATTTCCCAGAACTTCCAGGTATCGCCTTGAAGAGACAACCTTCTCCCCCAGCTCTTCCGGAATCTCGGAGAGGAGGTAGATGACCCGATTGATCTCTTGGTCATCCATCAGGGCATCATAGACCCGCACGATCCGGTGTCTTCGCAGGGCATCATCATCTCCTTCCACCGATCCGATATAATGGCGATATCCGAAGCTTTCAAAGAGGTCGTGGAAGATGTTAGCGCCCGTGGAGACGAGGAGATCGATCAACTTCATCTCGATCATATCACGGATCACCCTCCGCATCCCGCCCGGGATCATGGCTCCGGACAATCCCAGAAAGATGAGGCAGGCGGGATCGCTCAGCATCTTTCGAAACACCTCAAAACACTTGAAGAGGTTCCGGCTCTGAAAAGAGGTGTGCTGGAACGCCTGGATCAGATCGTAAATACTCTGAGTCTTTTTCAAATCGAGAGACTGAACAGGCTGTTGGAGAAAGGTTGATTTTCCTTTTTTTTTCATCGGCAAAACACCCTGAGGGAATGATAGATTGTTGCGGAAATTAACAGATTGAAAAAGATAAGTCAAGAAAAAACCCCCTGTCAAGAAATAAGTGAGAGAGCTCTGAAAAAACTACTATACGCTCTCTTGATTACACAGATGGTTAAAAAGGATTACACAGATTTTATTGGTTTTCCATGAATTCCCTATCTGTGTAATCGGAACTTAATCAATGTAATCAGAGATTTCTGGACTTTTTCAGAAATCTCAGTGGTTTCTTTGCCGGAGATGGGCTTCCCAAATTTCTTGACAATCGAAATGAAATGAGATAGTTAATTTAAATTGAAAAAGAGAGGATGTTTTCGGAAAGGCTGAACCTTTATGAAAAAGAGTTCGATCCGAATTGCCATCGTAGGTGTCGGAAACTGTGCCAGCGCTCTCATTCAGGGGATTGAATTCTACAGGGATCTCAGTCGAAAGAACCCAAAGTTCGAACCCCTGGGCCTGATGCATGTGGATCTCGGAGGCTATAGACCCTGGGATATCGAGGTGGGAGCGGCTTTCGATATCGACCGGAGAAAAGTGGGAAAACCTCTAAGAGAGGCCATCTTCGCCAGGCCCAATTGCACCCAGACCATCTTCTCCCAATTCAACGATTCAGGCGTCATCGTCTCCATGGGTGAGGTGCTCGATGGTGTTTCAGAACATATGAAGGATTACCCCGAAGACCGCATTTTCATGGTGGCTAATGAGAAACCCTGCAATGTGGAAAAGGTTCTCAAGGAATCCGGAGTGGAAATCCTCCTCAACTACCTTCCCGTGGGTTCGGATCTGGCGACCCAATTCTATGCGGAAGCCTGTCTGAACACAGGGGTCAGCTTGATCAACTGTATGCCCAGCTTCATCGTCTCGGACCCCGGGTGGGCAAAACGATTTGAAGAGAAAGGGATCCCTGCTGTGGGAGATGATGTCAAGTCCCAGATGGGTGCTACCATCATCCATAGAGCCCTGGTAAAACTCTTCGAAGATCGCGGGGTAAAACTGGATCGAACCTACCAAATTAACACAGGTGGAAATACAGACTTCCTCAATATGCTCAATCGGAGTCGTCTGAAGAACAAACGGATCTCCAAAACAGAAGCCATTCAGTCCCAGTTGGGCATCCCTCTGGAACCTGAAAATATTCACATTGGTCCCTCCGATTATGTCCCCTGGCAGAATGATAATAAGGTCTGTTTCCTCCGAATGGAGGGAAGAGGGTTTGGAGAAATCCCTTTGAACCTCGAAATGAGACTCTCTGTGGAGGATTCGCCAAATAGTGGCGGGATCACCATCGATGCCATTCGATGCTGTAAGATTGGCCGAAACCGGGGGACAGGAGGCCCCCTGCTCTCCATCTCCGCCTATGCGATGAAACACCCCCTCATCCAGTTTCCAGACAACGAAGCCAAACTGATGGTGGAGGAATTCATCGAAGGAAAGAGGGAGAGGTAATAGAAGTTCGGAGTTCGGAGTTCTGAAGGGAACGGTTTGAAACCGTTCCGTACAGGAGTTCGGAGTCTAAAAAAATCCAAAAAGCTCATTCCCTAAAAGAAGCCAGCGCTTTTTTATCTCCTGAAGTTTGTATCTCCTTAAAAAACTCAACAACCTTTTTCAGATCCTTTTCCAACCTTTCATAAAGGACCTCAAACCGGTCGAGGCGATGGAGGTATTGCCGGTAGGCCATCAGAACCGCATTGTTCGGTTTTCTCCTGTCAAAGTCTTTGTAGCAGTCTGTTCTAAACTGATCTTTCATCTCTTTGAATTTCTCCTGAATCGATTGAAAGATCTCCTCCCTTCCTTTCAATTTCTCCTCTCTCAAAATGGGTTGATCATAGAATTTCGATAAACGCTTGTAAGCCTGATCGATCCATCTCCCGAAGAGGAGGTCGTCCTTCTGATAATCGACCGCCAGGGCCGCCTCTTTTGAACCGGGACCATACTTCTCGGTCAGAAAATCGATGGACCCTTGATTTCCAATGAAGGTCGCCAGCTGTTCATTCAGGCCGGTCTCTCCTTTAAAATAGACAGTGGCATGCGCCATCTCATGGAGAATAATATTGGCCAGGGTTGGCTCATCCCATCTCAGCATTGTTGAAAAGATAGGGTCTTTCAGCCATCCGAGGGTGCTGTAGGCGGCGGCCTGCTGGATATGGGTGTCCAAACCTTTTTTTCCGAGAAACTTCTTCTCTTTCAGAACACCCTCCTCCGTGAAAAAACTTTTATAGGTCACTCTGCCGACCAAGGGAAAATTCCAGTGATGAAGGTGAAGGCGGTCCTTTTCGCTCGCCGTGATGATATGAAGGACAGGCCTTTTCACTTCAAAAAATTTTGTGTAACTCCCTGTCCTTCTCAATCCCAGCCTCTCCTCGCCATAGCGCTTTACCTCCTGGATGATGCGGATCTGCTCTTTTGACTCATCTCCCAGAGCTTCATCCCTTAGAACCTCCTGAACAGGAACGCTCTGAAAGGTGATGAAGGACTGGTGCCATCCTAATTTGGAGAAGTAGAGGAGGTTTCCGCAACCGGTCAGGGGGAGGAGGGAGAAGAATAGAAAGAGGAAGAGAAAAGGCTTCACTCCGTTCGACCCGAATATATACTGCAACTTAACTCAAGGCTAAAGCCTTGAGTTACACCTGAAAATACCGATGTAACTCAGCCCTTTAGGGCTGATTCATCACGGTCCCCTCTTAACTTCTGCAACACGACGACCAAACCCATCAGACCAAATCCTATGAAATCATAGATGGCAACAGGATAGAACAGAAGCAGTCCGGCGGCTAGTAACATGATCCGTTCGTAAAGGGTTGTCTGCTTGAAGAACCAGTTTTCCACACCCCCTGCAAGGGCAACGATCCCGAGAAAGGCGGTGATCGTTGTCCAGACCACATCCGTCACCGGCCCCTTGAGTAAAATCCCCACGCCTCTGGGATCGAGTGTGAACATGAAGGGCACGATAAACGCCGGCAGGGTATATTTCCATGCGTACATCGTGGTTTTATAGGGGTTCCCTTTGGTCAGGGCCGCGGCGGCAAAACAGGAGAGCGCGGTGGGTGGAGAAACCTCTGAAAGGATCGCATAGTAGAAGACGAACATATGAGCGGCAAAGTCCGGAACTCCGAGCTGGATCAATGCCGGTGCGGCGATCACGGCGGAGATGATGTAGGAGGCTGTGACCGGGACGGCAAGCCCGATCACCCAGACGATAATGGCTGTATAGATCGCCGTCAGCAAAAGACTTCCACCGGCATAGGCAATGATGATGGAGCTGAATTTCAATCCCAGCCCGGTAAGCGTCACGACACCCACGATAATTCCAGCGGCCGCACAAGTAGAGGCAACGCTTAAAACACCGATCGACCCCCCCCTTAATGCTTTCACCAGTTTGCCAGGGGTAAGGGCCGTGTCTCTCCGGATAAAGCTGACCGCAAAAGCAACGACCGTTGCCCAGAAGACTGCCATGATCGGAGTAAAACCGAAAACCATGATCGCTACAATAGCGATCAAAGAAATAAAGTGAAACCCGTAGAGATAGGTAAGCTGCCACAGGCTATAGGTCTTGTCCACGGCAATATCTTTAACCCCGAATTTCTTTGCGTCAATTTCCACCATCAAATAGATCGACCAGTAGTAGAGGCAGGTCGGAATGCAGGCCATGATAATCACATCGAGATAAGAGATCTTCAAGAACTCAGCGATGAGAAAAGCCGCGGCCCCGAGCACAGGCGGAGAGAGGATGGCTCCGATTCCTCCTGCGGAGAGGAGACCTCCTGCGGCGTCCTTGCTGTAGCCCGCCTTGGCGAGCATGGGATAGGCGACCGATCCCAGAGTGACGGTTGTGGCCACACCGCTGCCGGAAGGACCTCCTAAAAGGAATGAGGCCAGGGTGACGGTTCGCCCTGCACCGGTTGGTTTTCCTCCCATGGCCGCAAAGGAGAAGTCAATGAAGAACTTCCCTGCTCCGGAGAATTCGAGAAAAGCGCCGTAAATGGTGAAGAGGATAATGAACGTGGAGGAGACGTCAATCGGAACGCCGAAGATCCCTTCAAGGGTCATATACATGTGGCCCACCAGGCGATCGATGTCATAACCCCGGTGGGTCCAGGGTTTTGGAAGCTCCGGTCCGATAAAGGCGTAAATAATGAAAGCAATGACCACCGCGGGCATGATCCAGCCCGTTGTCCGCCGGGTCGCCTCCAGGACCAGAAGAATCAAGATGATCCCAAAGAACTTATCCCAGAAGGTTGGAACGACCGACCGGTAGATGAAGGCATCGAAATCAACAAACATGTAGGCAATGACAGCGATGCCCAGCAGGGCGAGGATGTAATCATACCAGATGATCCGGTTCTTGAATCGCTTGAGGGATGGGAAAACCAGGAAGGAGAGGAAGAGCACGAACATGACATGGATGCCCCTAAGGACCTGGGTCATAATAATGCCGACAGCCGCATAGAGATGGATGAGGGACATCAACACTGCCACAGCCGTGATAAAAATATCCATCTTTCCCGTAAGCCTTCGGGAAGGACCCTCTTCTTCTTCGATATATTTCTCGGCTTCCCTAAGAGCTTCCTCTGAAATCACCGCTTCTTCAAACTGTCTTCTCTTTTCTTCTTCCATGGCACACCTCTCTTAACAAAAACTCTTTTACCTTAAATCAAATGTGATTTTAATGTCAATTAAATTTTCACGGGCTGAGTAATCCCTTATAGTTGTTTTTATCCCCCTTTGGCAAAGGGGGATAAAAGGGGGATTTTAAAAATATGCTTGGAAAATCTCCCCTTGCCCCTGGTTTGCCAAAGAGGGGTATAAAGATATATTTGTATCACTTGGACCCATAACTGCGGGGTTACCGGGTTGACAAAATCCATCATAAATAATAGTAATGTCTCATGATATTTCCTCGGATGTACCGTATCCGTCAGACCTTTGACCGGACTTCGGTCGGGGACATTGGACAAGCGGTCAGGGCTGAATTAACCCGGTTGCCCTTGAGAGAAACACTCCGGCCAGGCAACCGGGTGGCGATCACGGCAGGGAGCCGTGGGATATCCCACATTGCCCTCATCCTGAAGACGATCGTGGAACACCTCAATGTCCTCGGGGCCAAACCTTTCCTTTTTCCGGCCATGGGCAGTCATGGGGGCGCTACTGCCGAAGGCCAGGTTGCCCTTCTCGGTCATTATCAGATTACTGAAGATGTCATCGGGGCTCCTATCCTCTCTTCCATGGAAGTAATGGAGATCGGCAAAACAGAGGAAGGGCTTCCGGTTTATATCGATCAGCATGCCATCCGGGCTGACCATATCATCGTGGTCAATCGCATCAAACCCCATACCAAGTTCAAAGGGCCCATTGAGAGCGGGTTGATGAAGATGATGGCGATTGGCATGGGTAAGCAGAAGGGAGCAGAGCTCTTTCATAAGGCAGCCATTGAATACACTTTCCCAAAAATCATCATGGACGCAGGCAGAGTGGTATTGAAGAAGGCCCCTATTCTCTTTGGACTGGGAATCGTGGAGAATGGTTATGATGAGACAGCGAAGGTGGTTGGATTAAGTCCGGAGGAGATAGAAACGAATGAAAAGGATCTCCTATCCCTGGCAAAACAGATGATGCCAAGACTTCCTTTTGATGAAATCGATCTGTTGATTGTGGATGAAATGGGAAAAGATATCAGTGGTATCGGAATGGATCCAAACATTACAGGTCGAAATCGGGACATCATGGGTACTTTTCCTCATCCAATCAGTGTGAAAAGGCTCTTTGTTCGAGATCTCACCGCTTCATCGAATGGAAATGCTATTGGGATCGGCTTAGCAGATGTGACAACCAAGAGGCTTGTTGAAAAGATCGACCTCCAGGCAACTTATATGAATTGTATTACGGCAATCAGCCTGGAAAAGGGTTCGATCCCCATCTATTTTGAAACAGATCAAGAGGCCATGAGAGTGGCTTTGGGTTCTATTGGCCTGATCCATCCGGAGAGAAGCAGGGTGGTCCACATCAGGAACACCCTTCAACTCGATGAGGTGGAGGTCTCGGAGGCTTACGTCAATGAGCTTCTTCAAAGATCCGATCTGGAGATATTGGATGGTCCCTCCCCAATAGATTTTGATTCACAGGGAAATCTCTTGGCCCTCCGGCTGCATGAGACGAGAAAACAGGACTTTTCGGATTGATCCATCCACAGGGATGGATG
>DYHU01000370.1 GCA_020724025.1 Syntrophorhabdus sp.
GGATAGGGGTCAGCCATTGACAGCGGACATTGGTTCAGGTATACTACGCCTATTCGCGCTTTAAGGAGGCATGCATGGCGCGACCCCTGCGTATCGAATATGAAGGCGCTTTCTATCATGTCACTTCACGGGGAAATGATAGGAAGAAGATTTTCCTCTCCCCAACGGATTATAAGAAGTTCCTCTCCTATCTCAGTGATGCAGTCCAAAAATACGGTGTGATTCTCCATGCTTTTATTCTCATGGGCAATCATTACCATCTTATCGTGGAAACCCCGAAGAGCGGTCTCAGCGCCTTTATGCACGCCGTTAACAGCGCCTATACCACCTATTTCAATATAAAAAGGAAACGGGCCGGACATCTGTTTCAGGGAAGATATAGATCGGTCCTCATTGAGAAAGACAGTTACCTTCTCGAGCTATCGCGATATATCCATCTGAACCCGGTGCGCGCAGGCCTTGTGGAAAAGCCGGAAGATTACCCTTATAGCAGCTACCGTTCCTACCTCTCCCCGAAGGAAGAGACCATCGTCTTTCGGGATCTCCTATGGGGCATGATATCCGGAGACGGAAAGGAAGCGCCTCAGCGTTACTCGGATTTTGTAGCCTCAGCGATCTCAGAGAAGCCTCCCAGCCCCTTAGATAAGGTCTATGGCGGGATGATACTTGGAGGAAAATCGTTCATTCAGGAAGCATTGAAACGGGCGAGCGACCTTATTGCGAAAGTGGAGACCGCCCAAAGAAGGGCTCTTACATCGAGGGTATCCGGCATTGATGAGATGGTTCGCCTCCTCTCCATCTATTTCAAAGTTCCCGAAGCAACAATCACCCAGGCTTCACCCTACAGGGCCTATGCGATATACCTTTCACGGAAGCATACTCCCGTTTCGAGCACGGAGATAGGCGGATACTTCGGCAATATCACCTGCTCTGCTGTTACTAAAATAGGGACCAGGTTAAAAGGCAGGATGTCAACAGACGCGATACTCAGAGATGAGATCAAGAAACTTGAGGAGAGACTGTTCCATGTCAATGGCTGACCCCGTTCCTTTTCAATAAGGAGAAAAAATGGCGGATAGGGGATGGGTGATGGCTGGTAGCCTAAAGCTGAAAGCTCAAAGCTCAAAGCTCAAAGCAAATCTAACCCTTTTGACTTAATTTTATGTAACTATTTTTTGCATCCGAAAAACGAAATAGACCAGAGAAACCAGACAAACCCAAGAAACCAGAGAGTCTTCTGACTTCATTTTGAAGTCAAATTTCTTAACATTAGGGTTTGGAAGTTTGAGGAGATTATTTCTTTGCCAGAGAGAGAATTTCTTCCAAAGTTTTGGCAGTAAGCTCAGATATTGGTCTAAAATGCTTATGGTGACAGGCAGAAAGGAAATGGCCATTAAGTATGCCACTGCCCGACTTTGGCGCATTTGGCGATTTGCCTACCGGTGTACATCGTGTTACATTAAATGAAGTGATCCAGCGTTTTAGTTCAGTAGGCGGTCAGCGAGGGGTATGCACTCTCCGCCTCTCTCATGTCCATGAATTGGCCAGACGTGCCGGACATTTACAGCGATTCGTCATTTTTGGGAGCTATGTGACCGCCCAACCGAACCCAAATGATATTGACATAGTCCTTGTGATGGACGATGCGTTTCACTTGGAAGAATGCCCTATCGAATCTCGAGGGCTCTTTGATCATGCTGTGGCCCAGGCAAGGTATGGTGCCAGCATTTTTTGGATACGCCCCGGGCTATTGATCGGTGAAGGCGTTGATGACTTCATTGCCTACTGGCAACTCAAACGGGATGGCTCAAGGCGTGGAATTGTGGAGGTGATACCATGATTGCCAACGATCAGGAACTAAAGGTAACACAAGAGCGCATTGCGAATTTACAAGGTTGGCTTGCGCGGATCCGTCAGAGCACTCGGCCCGAGGAGTTCGAAGCAGTGGCTAGTGGATATCGTCTGGAGATTGAGCGGATGCAAGCCGAGGTCTTAGAGTATTTGTTGCGCCCGTTGACTGCCGAGCATGAGGAACAGCTCGCATAAAGGCGTTCAAATTTGAGCGTATGAAATAAACAATCCGAAATATCATCGAAATTTTGAATCCCAGCTTCTGTCAATTCTCAAATAAACCAGACAAACCAGATAAACCAGATAGACAAAATTTACAGGAGTTATGCTCTGGCGGCCGATTTATCATAGACGAATCGCTCAACAGATAGATAGGTAATAGGTCATAACTGATGGCAAATCTAGTTTGGAGTTCGGAGGGAATTGTTTTGAGGGTTGAGTCACCCAAGAAACCAGACAAACAAGAAAAACTACATTTTTCAGTCATTGCAAGAAATGAATAGGGTCTCTGTTATTTTTGGCGTCGAAGAAGGGATGGAAATAAAAGGGCGGGCATGGTATAATGCCTTAGAGGATAAAGGAGAAAAAAATGGAAACCATGCGTAGGATTCTTAAAGATTTAGTGGATGAGATCCCGGAAGAAAAGATAGGAAAGGCCATCGAGGTTCTGGAAGACTTAGCGGAAGAAGACGGTGGCGAAGCTTGGTCGATATGGGCAGAGCTTGGCAAGAATGCCATCGAAGGTAGATGGAAGGATGCTTCCGAGAGGCATGATTTTTATCTGTACGGAATGGATAGATGAAGATCTTTATCGACACCAGCGCCTGGGTTGCCTTGGAGAATAGGAAAGACATCCATTATAAACAGGCTGTTCTGTTTAAAGACGAAATCAAGAATAAGCGGTACAGGCTTTACACAAGTAATTTCGTTCAAGACGAGACATATACGCTCTCCCTTGCCAATATTGGGTACGAAAGAGCGATCGAGTCTGCAAAAAGAATCAGAACTTTAAAAGATAAAGGATTGCTACATGTTGTTCGGGTGACGGAGGACATAGAAGAATCTGCATGGGAGATATTTGAAAGATACAACCGGGACAAGTTCTGGTCTTTTACGGATTGCACAAGTAAGGCAATCATGGAATTACTGGACATTAAAGAGACATTTTCTTTTGATAGGAACTTCGAACAAATGGGATTTCTAAGAAGACCTTGATGAACGGTACTCGCTTCTCAG
>DYHU01000371.1 GCA_020724025.1 Syntrophorhabdus sp.
GTCTCTTTCATGGTCTCGGGATCCAATACACTGCATGAAGGCAATCCGTTTCGGCACCTTCTGATCGGAGGGCCTCTGGAGATGGCCTTGAAATGGACCTGAAGCACTCAGGATTCTCTCGAATTCGATGCTGGTCACCACGTTGGGATAGATGCCATACCCGTAACTTGACAGTTTCCTGGCATCGAATTCATCAAACCCAGGGACCAAAACAACTGCCCCTACCTCTATTTCGACGACCTCATACTCCTGATCGAAATCGATGGCCTCAGCCTTACAGACTTCCTTGCAGATCCCGCATTCTCCTTTGAGGAAATGGATACAGGTTTCACGATCAATCACCGGAGCATTGGGAACCGCCTGAGGATAAGGGACATAGATGGGAGATCGTGAGGATAGTCCCGCATTAAATTCAGATAGAATGGGTATAGGTCTATTTTTGGTAATATCTTCCAGTTTGATCGCCCCGGTCGGGCAGATGAAGGCACAGGCGCCGCAAGTTTGACAGATGTCGGAGTAAGTATCGAAGGGGGTGCTGACTTTACGATGAATTCCCCGGCCCACAAAGTTAATTGCACTGACGCCCATTCTCTCTTGACAGATACGGGTACATAAACCGCAAAGAATGCAATTCTCATTTTTTACCTTCTTGACCCTCGGTTTCTCAACACCATACTCCCTGGCGAGATCCTGGATGATCTTTACGTCTGGACATCGGGCCAGGAGCAATTCAAGAAGCAGTTTGCGAGTATTTATAACCTCAGGCGAATCCGTATTTACAACAATTCCTTCTTCAACAGGATAGTTGCAGGCGGTCACTAACCGGGTCCTTCCCTTTTCAGTCACCCCAACCGTACAGAGTCGGCAAGCACCCACGGGTGAAAGTGCCTTGTGGTAACAGAGGGTGGGAATCTTTATCCCCCCTTCCTGTGCCACTTCCAGAATGGCCATTCCCTTTTTGGCCTTAACCTCTCTGCCGTCTATTTTGAGACCAACCTCTCCCAACATTTTTCCTCTCGATGTCAATTCGCCCGAATCACACTTAGATCCGCCGGTGGTGGAGGAACGGGTCGACCAGACAATTTGGCTACCGCACTAAACTTCTCGGGACAGACATCCAGACAGATGCCACACTTAATACACTTATCCTGGTCAATCACGTGGATCTGTTTTTTCCCTCCGATAATTGCCCCTGAAGGACAGTTCTTTAGACAGATCTGACAAGCCCGACATTTAGCGGGATAGATGTAGAAAGAGATAAGGGCCTTACATACTCCAGCCGGACATCGCTTCTCCTCGATATGTGCCTCATACTCCGCTCTAAAATAGTTTATGGTACTCAATACGGGGTTAGGAGCCGTCTGCCCCAGAGCACACAGGGATACGTTTCGAGTGACTGCAGCTATCTCTTCGAGTAATTCGATGTCACCCTCCTCTCCTTTGCCTTCTGTAATATCCGTCAAGATAGCAAGCATCTGGTCAATGCCTTCTCGGCAGGGGGTGCACTTCCCACAGGACTCATCAGCGAGAAAATCGAGAAAATATCGAGCCGTGTCGACCATACAGGTATCTTCATCCATCACGATCATCCCCCCGGAGCCCATCATCGAACCCAATTTGGTCAATTCGTCGAAATCCACAGGTGTGTCGATGAGGCTTTCCGGAAGGCAGCCTCCCGAAGGACCACCTGTTTGGACTGCTTTGAATTTTTTGCCCTTCGGAATCCCCCCGCCAATCTTATAAATGATATCTCTTAGGCTGATCCCCATAGGGACCTCGACCAATCCGGTATTATTCACCCTACCAACCAAAGAAAATATCTTCGTCCCCGTGCTCCCTTTCGTCCCTATAGAAGCAAACCAATCAGCGCCTCGGTTGATAATCAAAGGCACATTCGCCCAGGTCTCCACATTATTCAGGTTGCTCGGTCTATTCCATAATCCACTGATCACGGTATGAATATACTTTGACCTCGGCTCGCCAACCCTGCCCTCCAATGCTGTCATCAGAGCACTCGATTCACCTGAGACAAAGGCTCCGGCCCCCCGATGCACCTTGACATCAAAATCAAAACCAGAACCGAGGATATTCTCACCTAAAAGGCCGAGTTTTCGAGCCTGCTCCAGCGCGACATTGACATTCTCCACTGCTAGGGGGTATTCCTGACGGACATAGATGTAACCTTCATGCGAACCAATGACATAGGCTCCAATGATCAAACCCTCCAGAACGCTGTGGGGGTTTCCTTCCAGAAGGGCTCTGTCCATAAAGGCACCAGGGTCTCCTTCATCGGCATTCACGATGACATATTTAATGTCTCCAAGGGCATGTCGGCACTCCTCCCATTTTCTCCACGTCAGAAACCCACCTCCCCCCCGACCCCGTAAGCCGGATGCCTTCACCGCCTCGATGATCTGCTCTGGAGACATGCCGAAAAGGGATTTGGCTAACGCCGAATAGCCTCCCAGGGCAACATAGTCATCAATATTTCTCGGATCAATCTTGCTATTATTGCCAAGGACCATCCGTGTCTGGTTTTTATAAAATGGTATTTCACTTTCATTCATTACCTTTTTTCCGCTGATAGGGTCGGAATAGAGCAAACGATCCACAATTCTCTTTTCGACGATTGTCTGAGTGATAATTTCGGGGACGTCTTCCGGTTTGACCTGAACATAGCAGATTTCTTCCGGGTAAATAGTGAGGAGTGGTCCTTTTTCACAAAAACCAGGACACCCTGTTTCTCGTATATCCACTTTGCCTTCCAGATCCCGCTTCTTAATCTCTGCTTTAAACGCAGCAATCACTTTGTCCGAGCGAAGGGCCAAGCAACCCGTCCCTGCACAAATAGCAAAACAAGGCTTATCTGATAGCCTTTGAGCACGGATCACCCTTCGATACTCCTCTAATTCAGCACGCGATCTTACACGAACTAAAGGTTCTCCAACTTGGTTAATCATACTCATTTATAATCTTTTCTACCTTTGCAGGAACCAGATTACCATGAAACTCGGTATCGACGACCATCACCGGTCCCAGGGCACAACATCCCAGACAGTTTACCCTCTCTAAGGTAAATTTCAT
>DYHU01000372.1 GCA_020724025.1 Syntrophorhabdus sp.
TCATGTTTCCAACTAAAAAACTTGATATGAGTCTTTTAAGAGAGATACTCCGGGGTGGATATGATAAGGTTTCAGAAGCAGGGGCCTCCATTGCAGGCGGGCATTCGGTGGATGACAATGAGCCAAAGTACGGTCTGGCCGTGACAGGAGTGGTTCATCCTGATCGTATCCTGACCAATTGCGGCGCCAAAGAAGGGGATGCCCTGATTCTAACCAAGCCCCTTGGTACAGGTGTTTTGTTTAATGCCTGC
The DNA here is from genome assembly GCA_020724025.1 of Syntrophorhabdus sp. The sequence goes on from DYHU01000372.1 coordinate 252, forward strand.
CGTTCTAAAAAGCTTCCCTGGAAGGATTTGGAACTTATCCTCCCTGAGATCGCCTCGCTCAATAAGAAGACGATGGAAATTGCTTTGAATTTTGATATCCATGCATGCACCGATATAACAGGGTTTGGTATCGTCGGACATTCTCTGGAAATGGCAAAAGGGAGCGGAGTCCAGATCAATCTCTTCTATGACAGACTCCCTCTCTATCCAAATGCGCTTCATATGTATCGTAGGGGCGAGACAACAGGAAGCAACAAGGCCAATAAAAAATTGGCCGAAGGGTTATTTAAGAAAATCAGGGAACTTTCTAAAGAGGAAGAAGAACTACTCTTCGATCCTCAAACATCTGGGGGTCTGTTGCTCAGCCTTCCTTCCGCTGAATCCGACCGGCTTATCACGGAATTGAAAAAAGAGGGGGTTGTGTCTGCCTCCAGGGTGGGTGAAGTGGTTGGGAGCGGTGAACCATCCATTCGGATCCTATGAAAAACACCATTTATAGAAAAGTCGGCAGGTCTCAGGATATTAAACAGGGACAATTTATCTCTGATCAGCTCTCTCTTTTTCTCACAAGAAGTCTGAAATAAGTCTCCACCTGCCTTATCTCCAAAATTTTATGTCCCTCTTCTTTTACGGTACGAGGAACACTGAGGATCGACTCTCCGTCGTCAAGCCACACCTCGAGGATTTGCCCTTTTTTCATCCCCTCGAGTTTTAACTTCGTCTTTACATAATTGAGGGGACAGCTCACACCTCTTAAATCTATGGTCTGGTCGATCTTGGTTCTTTCCATAATCTTTGAAAAATCCCTTCACCCCCCTTGAATCAATAGAAAAATTTCAAATCCCCCTTACATCCCCCTTTTCTAAAGGGGGAAAAGAGGAGGATTTTGATTGATCATCAAACCTGTGCGATCATGGCTAACCACCAAATTCTTGAACTTTTCTAACCCGATTTCATCAATGACATTTCCTGCGCTTCTGTTTTTCTCTTTTAAAAGCCCCAATATCTTCTCCGTAATCTTGAGCGCTTGCTCCTCTGTGACAAAGTCAATCATCTTTTCACCTAAGCGCGTTTCCCCCCTTTGGTCATCATACATAAAATGAGGTCCCTGCCCGCCAACCAAAATGGAAATTCCTTTCCGTTTTTCGTGGATGGCATCAAAGGGACAGGCTTTTATGCACTTACCACAGTTCTTACATTTCTTAAGATCAATGACCGCCAGCTTATTTTCCATCTCGATGGCGTTTGTTCGGCAAGCTCTAAGACAGACACTGCAACCATTGCATTTCTCTCTATCCACCTCAGGTTCCACAACCCCCACAAATCCGATATCCGATAAATGGGAAATTCCACAGGAATTGGGACATCCAGATGCTGAAATCTTTATATTCGGATTATTTACACCTAGTCTCTCAACTATTTTTTCTATTTTGTGTAGCAAGGTTTGAGTATCGAAAATTCCATTATCACAATAACCACCAAAACAGGTCTGAAGATTGTCAATGCCTCTATCCAGAATATCCAGGCCAACTTCCCTAAGTTTTTCTTTTATCACCTCAATGGCTTCGGCTTTAATGCCGGGAATTTCTGGCGCACCTCTTACCGAAAAATGGACAAACCCCAAACCGTTATTTTCAGAAATATCGGAAATCTTTCTAACTTGTTGAGAGTTAACCTCACCATTTGTTGCACGAACTCTTAATATGGTTCGATCCATTCTGCTTTTCTGTTTCGTATCACACTGGGAAGGCTTGGTTGCAAACCCCTTTTTTAAATCACGGGTCAATGCCTCCTTAACCACATCTTCTCCCATTCGCCGGATTAAGTCTGCTGCCCTTTCTGATTCCTTCCCTTCTTTCTTTATAAGCTCAATATAATTTTTAACAAATTTGACGCATCCACCTTCTGAAAGAAGCTCTGCCATCCTTAACCCTATAAAAGGATCCAAGCCAAGCTTGCCGCCTACATAGACATCAAACCCACTTTTCTCTCCACGCTTGACTCCAACAAAACCGATATCTGCCAAAACCCGCGGAGAGGTACATTGTTTTTCACATCCTGCAATCGAGGTTTTGATCTTAAAACCCCCTGGGTCCTCTCTCCAGAATTGATCCAATTTCTCTCCTAAGCGAATAGGGTCCTTCACCGCATAAGGACAGAGGTTAGCATCGTAGCAGACATCCGCATTTCTAACCCGCTTTCCACAGCGGTCCAGCATCATATAGGTCTTCTCCAATTCATCCTTTACTATCCCAATGTCTTTGAAAGGGACATGAGGGATGATCGGAAATTGTCGGGTGGAGAAGAGGATGTAACCCCTGCCATATTTTTCTGCCAAATCAGCCACCTTACGCAACTTCTGAGCATCCATATTGTCACAGACTGCTCTCACCCAAACTGAAAACATGTCCTTCTCTTTCAACTTAACGACCCCACCTCTTTTCAATTCCTCAAGATTGATTTCTGTTTTCCCATTCATTGATTTCCAATCTCCTTTCTTATTGAATTACCGGTACCTTGAAAATGAACCCGCCAAACAGAAGATAGGCCAGGATCAGCGTCCAGATAACATTAAAGGTCTGGGCTCCTATAAAAGCGATGGCTGGCCGGCCTCCCCCCATCTTGAAAAGTTCTATGAACCGCGTTTCCAAACCGATGGAGGTGAAGGCAAGAGCAAACCAATCGACGGCAGGCTTTGACCCGGTGACTGTAGTAGTGAATTCACCTTCTGTGGCCCATTTAAAGGTCGGCATCTGAGGCCTCACACCAACAAGCACCAACACAATAATAAGGAACCCCAGCCAGACAGACAGCCAATCTTCTGTTTT
>DYHU01000373.1 GCA_020724025.1 Syntrophorhabdus sp.
CAGGGCAAAACGGGTCGTGGATAAGAGGGGAAAAAGGGCGTAATCAAAACCGTCCATAAGGGGTCTATCATGAATCTCTTTGATTTGACCGGAAAGGTGGCAATGGTCACAGGGAGCACGCGCGGGCTTGGCGAAACAGCGGCTAAGGCTTTAGCAAAGGCCGGAGCAGACATCGCTGTTTGCGGCCGAAATCCTTCTGATCTTAAACGAGTCTCATCTGAAATCCAAGCGATGGGTCGGAATTCCGCAGGGTTCGAACTGGATGTCCTCTCCAAAGAGAAAGTCAAAACAGGAGTTGAGCAGATACTGAACCACTTCGGTTGTATCGATATACTTGTCAATAACGCCGGAACAAACTATCGGGTTCCTGTCCTTGAATACCCTGAGGAGATGTGGGACCTCATTATCAACACCAACCTGAAAGGATATTTTCTTGTTGCCCAGGCCGTCGTTCCTCAGATGATCGAACGGGGATACGGGAAGGTAATCAATATGAGTTCAATTTTCGGAAAAGTGGGCCTCGCCACTCAGTTAGCCTATGCCTCCTCTAAGGGCGGCGTCGAACAGATGACCAAGGTGATGGCTCTTGAATGGGCGAAACGGGGCGTGCGTGTCAATGCCATTGGCCCGACCTATTTCGAAACCGATATGGTGAAGCAGATTCGAAACGACCCGGTGAGGTTCAACTTCATCAATGAGCGGACACCCATGGGCCGCTGGGGCTATCTCCCTGAACTGGAGGGAACGGTCATTTTCCTTGCCGCTCCGGCCTCGGACTTCATTACAGGTCAAACCATCTATGTCGATGGCGGATGGACAATCTGGTGAATACCGCCCCCCCCTCACCCTTCCCCTCTCCCCGCTGGGGAGAGGGAGGGGGTAAAGGGCAATGATGCCACTGTGAATATTGAATATGAAGAGGATCGGCGTCAAGTATTGTGGAGGATGTAATCCATTTTATGAAAGGGTTGAGATCGTTTGGCGGATTCAATCTCAACTAAATGACCCATTCCTTTTCTTTCGCCATGACGAACCGGATATCGATGTGATGGTTCTTCTGAGTGGATGCCAAAGGGCCTGCGCAGCACAAGATTTGAATCGAACCGTTCCTCACTATTCAGTCACAGGAGAAAATGATTTTGAGGCCCTGATGGGCTGGTTAAAATCGTTGACCGCCAAAGGAGATTCTTGATGGATTCGAAGAAGGATCAATCAAGGCGATGGCTTTCCTTATACCCCAAAGATTATTCACCCGATTTAACTCCAGAGGCTACAAACGCTCTGGACCATCTTCGGAAGACGGTTCAAAACCACGGCAAAGGCCCTGCCCTCTATTACTTTGACAGGATCATCTCTTACAAGGAACTGGATGAGATGAGCGATGCCTTTGCTTGTGCTTTGAAAGACCTCGGTATCAAGAAAGGGGATCGCATCTCCCTTTACCTCCAGAATATTCCTCAATTCATTGTTGGCCAATTTGGCATCTGGAAGTGCGGTGGAATTGTTGTCCCATTAAATCCCATGTACAGAGAGAAAGAGCTCACCTACTATTTTCGGGATGCATCGGTTCGTGTCCTTGTCTGCATGGAATCTCTTTATGGAGAGATGGTTCAAAAAGTCATTAAAGAGACAGGCGTTGAGCATGTGATTACCACTTCGGAGCTGGATTTTCTCGACTCTAAGAGTCCACTCCCTCCTATTCTTAAAGGAGTGGAAAAGGCTAAGGAGTTGGAAACCTTAGATTTCGAGAACCTCATCGAGAAGTATCTCGGAAAGCATCCTCCGGAGGCTGATCTTTCGCGGGAGGATGTGGCTTATCTCACCTATACCTCGGGAACCACAGGACCACCTAAAGGAGCCATGAATACACATGGGAATGTCGCCTTTAACTCCGAAGTCTATCGCCATTGCTGGAGGTTGACTTCCTCGGATACCATGCTGGGCGTGGCTCCCTTCTTCCACGTGACAGGAATGGTTGGGCATATTGGAACCTGCGTCGCCTCTGGAACTCCTCTCATTCTATTTTATCGTTTTGATCCCAAAACTACCTTTCAAATGATTGAGAAGTGGAAAGCTACCTGTACGATCGGAGCCATCACCGTCTTTATCGCCCTGATGAATGATCCGGAAATCGGAAAATATAATCTTTCTTCTCTTAAGAAGGTCTATAGCGGCGGAGCTCCTGTCATTCCTGCTGTGGTAGAACGATTTGAAAAACTCACCGGAACTTATATCCATAATGTCTATGGACTGACCGAAAGCACTTCGCCTGCCACTCTGGTCCCGCTTGGATTGAGAGCGCCCGTCGATCCCTCGACCGGAGCCATTGCCATTGGCGTTCCCATTCCCAACCATGAGGCTAAGATTATGGACCTCAGTGATCCTGAAAGAGAGCTTCCTCCTGGGGAGGTAGGAGAGCTGGCCGTCAAAGGACCGGGTATCATTCCGGGTTATTGGAACAAACCGGATGAAACCGCTCATGCCATCCGGGAAGGCTGGCTTTCCACCGGGGATGTAGGCACAATGGATGAGAGGGGATGGATCTATCTCTTAGACAGAAAGAAAGATATGATCATCGCCTCCGGATTCAAGGTCTGGCCGAGAGAGGTGGAGGATGTGATCTACCTTCATCCCTCTGTTCGTGAAGTCGCGGTCATCGGTGTGCCCGATCCGTACCGGGGTGAGACGGTCAAGGCCTTTGTCGCCCTGAAGGAAGGGGATGAGGGAAAGGTGACAGGGGAGGAGATCATTTCCTTCTGTAAAGAAAGGATGGCGGCCTATAAGTATCCCCGGGAGGTTGAATTTGTGAAAGAGGTCCCCAAAACCGCAACAGGAAAATTTCTGAGGAGGGCGTTAAGGAGTACGTAACTAAACCTCCCCCTCACCCCTTCCCTCTCCCACCAGGGGAGAGAGGGATTAAATTTGGAAAATCAACCCAAAAACCCTCCCCCTCGATGGGGGAGGGATAGGGTGGGGGTGGAATTAGATATTAAAAAGGAGAAATCCATGAAACGCATTGTCACCAAAGAGGATTACATCCAGAGTCTTAAAGACCTTCATC
>DYHU01000374.1 GCA_020724025.1 Syntrophorhabdus sp.
GGCTAACAGCTCTTCATCGGTATAGTGCTTTAGTTGAATAGCCCCTGTGGGACACTTTGCGTTACAGAGACCGTCTCCTTTACAGAGAACAGGATTAACGACAGCCTTTTTGCCCTGTCGGGTCTCACGAAACTCTATGGCGCCATACGTGCAGGCTGAGATACATGCTCCACAACCCATACACTTCCTCTCATCCACCTCGCAAACAGAGCCGGAGGCGATGACGGTATCATGTGAGAGAAGCGTTAAGACCCGGCCTGCAGCTCCATAAGCCTGGTTAATCGCTTCCGTTATATGCTTAGGATAGTGAGCCATTCCACAAAGATAAACTCCATCCGCGGCAAACTCGACAGGTCTTAATTTGACATGGGCTTCCTGGAAGAAACCATCCTGGCCCAAAGGTACCGTGAATAATTGGGATGCTTCCTTGCTTCCTGCGGAGGGAATAATGGCAGCAGCCAAAGCAATGATATCGGCATCAATTTCAAGCTTGTTCCCTAAAATATAATCCGTCACGGTAACCTTTAGAACGGGCCGGCCCTCCTCCGACTCACCAGCTTCCACCTGAGGTTTATCTTGCGGTTCATAGCGGATAAACTTTACCTCTTTATCTGCCGCTTCCCTGTAATAATCCTCACTAAACCCATAAGTTCTCATGTCCCGAAAGAGAATGTAGATATCCATCTTGGGGTTTATCTCTTTTAGTTTCAATGCGTTCTTTATAGACTCGCTACAACATATCCGGCTGCAGTAATTTCTGTCTTCATTTCTGCAGCCTACGCATTGGATCATCACGAGACTTTCTGCGTTAATTACCTTTTCGTCTCCTTTGTTGATCTGCTCCTCCAACTCAAGGTGGGTCATTACCCTGTCATCTTCTCCATAAAGGTATTCGGTAGGTTTATATACATCAGCGCCTACAGCGATGACGGCTGCGCCATGTTTTATCTCTGTGACCCCTCTTCCAGACTTCACCCTGGTTACGAAATTCCCAACATAACCGGTAGCCTCCGTGATCGTTGCATCCGTATATACATGAACGAAGGGGTGTTGATATACCTTTCTTATAAGATCACGCAAATACGCCTGAACATCCAGTCCTTCCAGGGTATAATGTATTTTTCGTGCTATTCCCCCCAGGTCTGTATCCTTTTCCACCAGGTGAACCTCATGCCCCTGGTTGGCTATGGAGAGAGCGCAAGTCATGCCAGCTATACCTCCTCCGACCACTAACGCCGTCTTGTTTACGGGCAGATCAAATTCCTGTAATGGCTCCAAATGGCAAGCTCGTGCTACCGACATCCGGATGATATCCTTTGCCTTATGTGTGGCTTCTTCCTTTTCTTTAGAGTGGACCCAGGAGTTATGCTCCCTAATATTAGCCATTTCGTAGTAATATTGATTAATTCCCGCCTCCCGAAGGGTCTCCCGGAATAACGGTTCAAGGGTCCTGGGGGAGCAGGCAGCGACAACCACTCGATTGAGCCCTTTTTCCTTTGTCATGTCTGTTATTTCTTTGATACAATTAGCAGCACATGAAAATAACTGTTCCTGAGCGTAGACAACATTGGGTAAGTTTAAGGCATATTCAACTGTGGAAGGAACACTTACTACCCTTCCGATATTAGCCCCACAATGACACACAAAGACTCCTATCCTTGGCTCCTCTTTGGAGACATCCCTTTCCGGCGGATATATCTTTTCTTCGGTCAGCTTCCCCCGCCGGTAGTCAAGGAGTTCACCACATTGGGAGCTAGCTCCGCTGGCGGTAAAAACCGACTCGGGAATATCTGTGGGCCCCTGGAAGGCTCCGCTTATAAAAATTCCAGGGCGAGAGGTCTCCATTGGATTAAAAGGATCGATTTTACAGAATCCGTGAGAATTGAGCTCGATGCCGAACTTATTTGCCAGGCCCTTCACATCAGCAGGAGGGTTCAATCCAACGGATAATACCACCATATCGAATTCTTCCTCTTTTACTCCATCGTCGGGTGTAGAATACCGTATGGTTACATTCTTGGTTTCCGGGTTCTCTTTTACTATGGATGTGTAGCTTCTTATAAACCGAATCCGGGGAAGTCTCTCTGTTCTTTGGTAGAATCGCTCAAAATCTTTGCCATAGGAACGAATATCGTTATGGAATATCGTACACTCTGCCTCTGCGTTATGATCTTTTGTCAAAATGACCTGTTTCTGGGTATACGTGCAGCATACGGTTGAACAATAGCTGTTACCATCCGGAGGGTTAACCTGTCTGGAACCGACGCATTGAATCCAGGCTATTTTATGTGGATGCTTCTTGTCGGAAGCACGCAGTATCTCACCTTCGTATGGCCCGGTGGCGCACATCAGCCGTTCATAGTCCATACTGGTTACCACGTTCTGCATCTTTCCGTAGCCATATTCATTCCCCACCTTAGGATCAAACGGCTCAAGGCCCGGAGACAGAACTATTGCTCCTACTTTTACCTCTACCTTCTCCGTCGTTTGATTCAAATCTATGGCGTTATTCTTACATACTCCTTCGCAAATACGACATTTCTTCTCTTTAAGGTAAATACAGCTTTCATCTATATAAGTGATAAGGGGAATTGCTTGAGCGAAATAGATATGGACGGCTTTATTCTTCGATATTTCCTGATTAAATTGATCAGGGTATTTGACCGGGCAGTATTCTACACAGGTAGTACACCCCGTGCATTTGCTCTCTATAATATATCTGGGCTTTTTAATCAGGGTTACCTTGAAGTTTCCTGCTTCCCCCTCTACACTGTCAACTTCAGTATAGGTCAGGACCTCTATATTGGGATGCCGGCCGACCTCGACCAGTTTGGGCGCGAGTATTCAGATGGAGCAGTCATTGGTGGGAAAGGTCTTGTCAAGCTGGGCCATATGGCCGCCAATGGCAGGTGCCTTGTCGACCAGGTAAACCTTAAAACCCGCAGTGGCAAGATCAAGAGAGGCTTGAACACCGCTGACCCCTCCACCGACAACCATTACGTCTCCAAAATTACTCTCTGCGAAACTTTTACAAAGCTGTTCAATTTGTTCTTTTTCCA
>DYHU01000375.1 GCA_020724025.1 Syntrophorhabdus sp.
ATTTGAATGGTATTCCTCCAGTTTCTCCAGTGTGATTCCAAATAATTCCTCCTCAAAAAAAGCGAAAGCGTGTCCTGCCCCATTGATGAAATGTATCTCCTTTGGATTCTTGGCAGATTCAAAAAGTATCTCTGTTTCCGTGGGCAGGACTTTTTCATCAGATAGGCCTTGAATCAAAAGAGTAGGCCGCGGTGATATCTTGCTTATATTCAACAGAGGATTGAGATTTTGAAGATCGGAAAAGAAATCCTTTTTTAGATAGAACTGCTTATCACCATTTCTGCAGGCGGTCTTTTCAATTTTTTGGGCCGAGTAAAACGCTCTTTTCCCCAAGATTTTCTGGAAAGTTGCCTCAGGATGAGAAACGGGTGCCCAACCAATAAAGGAATTAATCCTTTCATCCCTGGCTGCAGTGTAAATTGAAACCGCACCACCTAAACTGTATCCTAATAGACTGATGAAATTAGTATCAATTTCCGGAAGACTGCAAACAAAGTCGATGGCGCTTCTTAAATCTTCAATCTCACTACTCGGCGTAATCTCAGAAAAATCGCCCTCACTATCGCCGCTTCCTGCAAAATCAAACCTTAATACCGCTATCCCTCTTGGGGCAATTTCCCGAGCGAATTTGACAAATAGCCGGTTATCTCCTGTTTTGTCATCCGTAAATCCGTGGACCATAATGACGATGGGAGTTTTGACCTTACTTCTTGGGAGATGGAGAACTCCATACAGTTTTTGACCGCGATTGTTACTAAATGTGACTGGCAATTCATAGATTGACATAACTCACTACCTCTACTTTATGTGTCTTGTTCCATTTTGGCGGCCGGGGGAGGAGTCGAACCCCCCTGAAAGACGTTTGCAGCGCCCTTGAAACCCGATCTCATCCCGACCGCAATAGCTACTCATTCATTTTTCTTCCTTATGCTCTTAAATCCATGACCTATAAAAAAGAAGAGGCTAAAAAGACCTAAGTCCTTTTAGCCTCCAGTCGTCTGGTCAGCGTGGAGGGTTTATTCTAACCCCCTATGTTTGAATTCTGCCTTTCGACAAGAATGATGAAGTGGTCTTTGATTTGCTTTACCTCTAAAATCTTATGCCCTTCTTCTTTAGCGCTTCGAGAAATGTTGAAAATTGCCTCCTCATCATCGATCGATATCTCCAAGACCTGCCCTATCTCCATCTCTTCAAGCTTCAACTTCGTTTTCACATAATGGAGTGGACAATCAAGCTCCCTCAAATCTAAGGTCTGGTCAATATTTACCCCTTCCATGATCTCCTCCACGAGCCGAAAAGACCTCATCCGTTGCTATGAAAGATAGCGTCCATATCGTTCCGCTGCATCCATAAACCATCTGACTCTTTCAACCGATCCCGTCCATGGAACCTCACATCCTGTCGAAAGGATAAAAGCGCTATCCTTTGCTGCGATAGCAATGCATGTTCTCACAGCCTGCTCCATTTCTTCCTTCGTCCCGGAATAAAAGAGATGGGTATCGACGTTACCAATGATGACCGTCCTTTTCTGACTCAATTCCACCATCCGGGCCAAGGAGGAGTTGGCATCAATGCTCAGAGCATCAGCGCCCGTATGAATGAGATCCTCCATGATCGGATCGATATAACCACAGATATGCAGAGTCACCCCAATCTTCTTTGAATGCATCTCCTCCATCAGTCTTTTGTGATAAGGGAAGATGAATTGACGATAGATTTTCGGAGAGATGAGGCTACAGGAGGCAGGAGCTTCAGAAAAACTGACACCCACCCCTGAGTTCAAATGGACAGCAGAAGCATATTTCGAAGCCACTTCAAAGGTAAATTCCATAAGGGAATGAACAAAATTTGGATCCTTTGAACAATCCCGAATCAAGACCTCTGCTTCTCTAAGGGAGATGGCGATGGACCAGGGACCACACACCACGCTTCCCACCGAGGAGTCCTTCACCTTCTCCTTCACCCTTTTGCAGGCATCAATGTAGTATGGCATCCTGCCATCTTTCTCAGGATTTGGAATCTTGAGGCTTCCAAGACTTCCTTTATCTCTTAATGTATAAGTTTGAGAGATACAGAGGCTATTCTCTGGAAATTTTAATTTGTTACCGAGTGCCTCTGCCTCGATTAAAAGATCTGCCATCATCACAATAATGTCAGGATGAAAAGTTTCATAGGCGAGGATCTGGGCATTGGCAAATTTCTCACTATCCGTCAAGAAGTCTTTGACCGAGATGGAGGCCAATTTTGAGTTGAAATGGCCAAGGATGGGATAACAAGGAACCCGGTCTGTAAACCCTCTTTTGAAGGCGGCGGCTACGTGTTGTTTTCCAGTATAATTGGGCATACTCCCCTCAATCCGACCAGACTTTTTCTCGTTTATCGATTACTCTTTTTGCCTTATGGGTTGCTCTTTCAAGCGTATTTTCTTTTAAGATTTTTATCCTTGGAGAAACTCCCAGAAGGCTCTTCAGTCTCCTTCGAATCTCCTCAGCCAATTTCTCGTCAGGGATGTCAAAACCCTCCTTTTTCTCAACCTCCACATCGAATTTATCCAAATGTTTTTCTCGATAGACAACGACCCGATACTCTCCTGTCAGTTCCTTGGAATCCCTGACCACCTTCTCAATATCACTTGGGAAGACATTAACCCCTGTGATGATGAGCATATCATCGATTCTTCCATGGATATTGATCCGGGCATGGGTTCTGCCGCACCGACAAATCTCTTTGTTCACTGTGATGATGTCCCCTGTCCTGAAACGGATCATTGGCCTGGCCCTTTTCTTCAAAGTGGTTAGTACCATCTCCCCCCTCTCACCCTCTGGAATAGGCTCAAGGGTATCAGGGTTTAAGACCTCTAATAGATGATGATCCTCTATGAGATGAAGGCCATTCTGTTCTTCACACATACCCGCATTCGCTCCAAAGATATCGGAGAGGCCATAAAAGTCGTAGACCTTGGCATCCCATAGCTTTTCAATCGCATCCCTTGTGGATTTAATGGAGCCTCCCGGTTCCCCTGCAACAATGATTTTATTGATCGCGAGATCTTTCGCAGG
>DYHU01000058.1 GCA_020724025.1 Syntrophorhabdus sp.
CCTTTTCATTTTTGAGAAGGGAACGAAAAAAGAGAATTTCAAGGGCCAATCTCGTAACCACTCCTTTTGTTGTATAAGGGCTGTCAATAGGATTGGATTTTATCCAGGGTAAAGACTTTTGCTGACCGCAGACGGTAGGGATATGGAATGGAACGGGCGAGTTTGCCCATTTCAGAACGCGATAGATAAATCCTGCGACGAAGAAGAGCATCGCCATATAGGGGATCGCCACCCCGAGCAGAGAATACCAGCCGATTGCCCATACGCCGATGGAAATGAAAAGAAGAACGATGACCGTTAGGAGAGAATATGAGACACCCATCTTATAAATTCAAATCCTTCCCTATATTTTTTCTTTTAATACATTCATCCTTTCAAGCATTTTAAACGCCGTCTCCCGCTCGGCCTTGGCCTGATTCACTCTGATCTCGCATATCTTTTCCCGGCAATCCATATAGATATCGAAGGCCCGAAGAGCAACTTCATCAATCCTCGAATAAAAATCGAGCCACTCCTCCAAGACCTGTTCTTTTTTGATCTCCTTCCCCAACACCTCTTGAATGGCCTTTTTGAGAAGAAAGATAAACCCAATAGCCCGGCAAGCATTAAAGTCTTGAACGGATCTGATCTTAATCACATTATTCAGGGACGAAGAGAGTCGATCAGAATCCATGCCCTGAAGAAGCTCCTCGAATAGGGCTTCGGTCTCTTTGGAAAGGGTGTATCCCACCGGGTTTTGGAATTGATCCTTTGTTTTCCTTAGCAATGCCGAGGTATCCGGGGGATATGTCTCCAGAATCAGATGGAACCATCTCTCCAGAATGGTCGCTCTATTTTCAATGAGAAGGGTTATTAACCTATTCATAGATTGACAACTTCTTTATGGAGCAACAGATCCAAAATCTCATCCATCGTCGCCGGCCTGCCGACGGCGATTCTTCCTGTTAGCTCGCATTCCCCTACACAAGATTTCCCCAACAAAATCAGGATGCCCTTTTCCTCAAGACGTCTAAAGTAAGGCACGAGAGGGGAATCATCCGCCAACAGCCTGACTGCCGTATTCCAGAAGATGAAGGCAGAAGGTCCATCCTCTCGCTTCTCCAGGGATTCTAACATTGTGACCAGAATTTGATAGCCAATATTATCATCTCCTCGACCGATTGTCTCAGATCCCAATAGAAAGACTTTATTCTTCTCTATTGCCATCACGCCGCTCCTGTGATTTTTTCGATAATCTTATCTTTTGGAATGACGGAAATGCTGGCCACTTCTTTCGGATCAAAGCCCATGCAAAGGGCCAGAAGCTGTGCGTAATCGAAGACCGGGATGGAAAATTCCTGGTCCTCCTTGCTGACCTCCTTTTGAACCTTTTCCATATGCATCAGGCAGGTGATGCAGTTCACAACGATGAGGTCGGCCTCCGTCTCCCCGGCGATAGCGTCGAATTTCTTTTTTGAAAACTTCAGGGCGTCCAGATAAGCCTGGCGGGCAAATCCACCGGCGCCGCCGCAACACTGAAGCTCTCTGCTGTAACTCTGAACATTCGCCCCCAAAGCCTCCACAAGTCTCTGGAACAGGCGGGGCCTACCCGGGTTATCAAAGCCAAGCACTTCGCTTGGAAAGCGTGTATGGCAAGGATACTGCACGACAGCATTCAGGCCCTCCAAACTCTTTTTAACCAAGCTTCTGATTTTATCCGTCCCCACATCATTGTAGAGGATGTCGATGACATGGCGAGGGCATGTCTTTCCTTCAAACTTCTTTCCCGCCCCTTCCAACAGATCGTTCACTCTTCCTCTCTTCTCTTCATCTTTGAGAAGCTTCTCCCTGGCCATCCTTAAGGAGCTGTAACAAGAGCCGCACTGGATCATGGAGTCAATACCTTTTTCTTCCGCAATCGAGAGGTTCCAGGCGCTGACTGCCAGGCTGGCTATTTCGTCTGCTGAGGGGAATGTCCCGAAGGCGGGACAACAGGCGCTCCCCTCCAACTCGACTAATTCGAGCCCTAAGGCCGGGAAAGCCAGGCGCATGGCCCGTTCCACATCAGGCCGGATGGCAGGGACGTTGCAGCCAAGGTAGAGACCATATTTCATGAACTTATTCCTTAAACATATAATCGTTATTTTTTACAATCTCAGTCTCTTTAAGCATGGCCTGAAATCTCTTTAACAGTTCCTGAAACTTCGCAATCGTGGGAGGAATCTCATCAAGCCCAAGGGACCTCCTCAGTTCTCCCACCTTTTCAACGGGCTGGGTGTGACCGGTCTGGAAAACCTCTGTTGTCGAAAGGGGAATGTAAGTTTCGTCTTTCCTCGCCTGCCACCTCCGGATCGCCAGGCCCACTTCGAATGGTTTCACACCCATCGGGCACATCTCTTCGCAGGCGGTGCAGGTCACACACATCCACGGAGTCCCGTCTTCCAGAAGCTTCTCATCAAGTCCGAGAAGCACCATCCGGACGAGCCTACGGATCAGAAGCGGATTTTCCGCTTCCGCAGCAGGACAACCGGAAACGCAGGTCCCGCAGTTGAAGCAATGCCGGATATCTCCGGCATCCTCCTCCATGATCTCTTTCCAGAGATTGTGGTTAGCCTTGGTCAGATCAATCATATTCCCTAAGCTCCCCAATCGACCCCTTACCGCAAAGACCTGGCGGTTCAAATTTCTCGTCCATTACGTCACCCCCAGAGCAGCATCGACTTGCGCTCCGATCTGTTCCAGCTTAAACCCTCTCACGAAGATCCCCTTCTTCGGACAGGTGGCCTGACAGCAGCCGCAGCCCTTGCAGACCGCTTCGTTGACTTCAACCGTTTTCTTGATGGCCCCCTCCCTCATATATTCGAGCAGGGTGATCGCCTTGTAAGGACAGGGATCAACGCAGTATGCACACCCGTCGCAATTCTCATCCACCACCTGGGAGATATTCCCTTCCAGTTCGATGTGCTCCCTTGAAAGGATCGTGGCGGCTTTGGCAGATGCGGCCTGGGCCTGAATGATGCTTTCCTCGATCGTTTTTGGATAATGGGCCAGCCCGCAGACGAAGACCCCTTCTGCTGGAAACTCCACAGGACGAAGCTTGATATGGGCCTCGAGAAAGAAACCATCCTCGTTCAAGGGGACTTTGAAGAACTGAGCAAGCGAATCCCTTCCAGGTGCAGGAACAATGGCAGTGGCCAGGCCTATGATATCTGCATCAATGAAGACAGGCTCGCCCAGAATGGGATCTTTAAGGCTAACCCTGAGGACATCCTTATCGCCTTCTTTGACCACTTCAACGAAAGGCTTATCCTCTATGTCATAACGGATAAAGGTAACCCCTTTGTCTCTTGCCTCCTGGTAATAGGGCTCCTTGAATCCGTAGGCGCGGATGTCCCGATAGAGGACATAGATATTCATTTCTGGGTTGATCTCTTTCAATTTGAGGGCCGTCTTGATCGATCCACCGCAACAAACCCGACTGCAGTAGAGTCTTTCCGGCTCTCGAGACCCCACACATTGGATCATCACTAAGTTCTTGCTTCCCACGACAGAAGAATTCCCTTTTGCGATTTCGTCATTTAGATCGAGTATGGTGAAGACTCTGGGGTCTTTCCCGTAAAGGTATTCATTCGGTTTATAAACCTCCCCGCCTGTTGCAAGGATCGTGATTCCGTGTTCGATCTCCTTGACTTCCCCTTTTGACTGATCCCTCAATGTCGTCTTAAAGTTCCCGACATGCCCGCTGACCTCCTGAATTTCGGTCTCCCTGCGGACATGGATGAGCGGCTCTCGAGACACTTCAGCGATCAGTTTATTCAAATAAGCTTGAACATTCTTACCCTCAAGGGTATGATGGTGCCTTCTGGCGATGCCACCTAACTCCGAAGTCCGCTCTATTAGATGGACCTCAAACCCCTGCTTCGCCAGCTGAAGGGCGCTCACCATCCCAGAGATTCCGCCTCCAACGACAAGGGCGGTATGATTGACTTCAAGGGATATCTGGCTCAAAGGTTCGATCAGCATCGCCTTGGCAACCGCCATTCTTATCAGGCCCCTGGCTTTCTCTGTTGCCTTCTCCGGTTCATTCATGTGGACCCAGGAGCAATGCTCGCGAATATTGGCCATTTCGAAGATGTATTTATTGAGCCCGGTCTCCCTGAGCGTCTCCCGAAACAGAGGCTCATGGGTTCGTGGAGTGCAGGCGGCAACGAGCAGTCGGTTGAGACGATGTTCTTTAATCTTATCTTTAATCCTCTGCTGATTATCCTGCGAACAAGCAAAGAGGGTCTCATCAGCAAAGACCACGTTGGGCAGAGACCGGGCATACTCTTTAAGGCTGGGGACATTCAACACTCCACCGATATTGATGCCACAATGGCAAACAAAGACCCCGATCCTTGGTTGCTCTCCGGTCACCTCCCTTTCAGGTGGATATTGTTTTTCAGCGGTGAGACTGTGCCTTGACGCCGAGATAAGACAGGAGGCTTCGCTTGCAGCGGCGCTTGCCTCCATCACGGTCTCAGGAATATCCTTTGGACCGCTAAAAACCCCGGCAGTGAAAATCCCAGGCTTTGAAGTGGCCACTGTCGAAAAATCTCCGGTCTCACAGAACCCATACTCGTTGAGCTTCAACCCGATTCTGCCTGCCAGGGCTTTCGTCTCCTCGGGTTGCCGAAGCCCCACGGAGAGAACGACCATGCTGAATCTCTCCTCTTTGATCCGATCCTCATCGAAGTATCTGAGGGTCAGGTCGCCATCGCTTTCCTGGTAGAGGGTGGTGATTCTGGCTCGAACGAATTGGACCCCATGGTCTTTCTTGGCCCTCTCATAGTACCTCTCAAACCCTTTTCCAAAGGTCCTGAGATCGATCAGAAAGATTGTTGTATCAAGTGGATTCGGAGTATGTTCTTTAGCGACAACCGCCTCTTTAATGGCGTAGGTGCAGCAGACCGATGAACAGTAGGCGTTTTTGGCATGGTGGATGTCCCGTGAGCCCACGCACTGAATCCATGCGATACGCTTCGGGACTTTCTGATCTGAGGGTCTGATGAGATGGCCTTGTAATGGACCTGAAGGACTCAGGAGCCTTTCAAACTCAATACTGGTCACAACGTTGGGAAAGGTTCCGTGACCATAATGAGTAAAAATGCTGGTATCAAACTCCTGAAAACCAGGACAGAGGACGACCGATCCCGCCTCGATCTCCAGCATTTGATCGGTCTGCGTGAAGTCGATGGCCTTTGACTCACAGAGTTTCTCGCAGATCCGGCACTTTCCTTTCTCAAAGTAGATACAGATTTCTCTGTCGATGGCCGGCACATTGGGCACGGCCTGGGCATAGGGAATGTAGATCGCTTTCCTTTGACTCAGACCGTGATTAAATTCACTTCCTGTTTTGGAAGGGCATTTTTCTTGACAGATGCCGCACCCGGTGCAAAGGGTTTCATCCACATACCTCGCTCGTTTCTTAACGGACACGACGAAATTCCCCGGTTGTCCCTTAATATCTAATACCTCTGCATTTGTGAGGACCTTAATATTCAGATGTCTCCCACATTCCACGAGCTTTGGGGATAAGATACACATGGAGCAGTCGTTCGTCGGAAAGGTTTTGTCGAGCTGGGGCATGGTCCCGCCAATAGCCGGAGACTTCTCAACCAAATAAACTTTGTATCCTGACTCAGCCAGATCAAGGCTGGCCTGAATGCCGGCGATGCCGCCGCCGACAACGAGCACAGCCCCTATTTGCTTTGATGTGGACATTTTACACACAACCTGTCGGCTTGGGCAGACCGGCCACTTTACAGGCCCCCTTAGCCGGACCCCCGGGAAACAATTTATAGATCGCTTTAAGATCATACCCCGTTTGTTTACACAACATACGGATGGCCGGGGCGATTTCATATTTCAGGAAGTATTCTCTGAGATAATTGACCAACTTCCAGTGGTCTTCGCCCATGGGATAGGCATTTTCGGTTTTCGCCAGATCTTCGGCTACCTCCTTGTTCCACTTATCGGGTTCCTGGATGAAACCATCCTCATCAATCTCAATTTCAATTCCGCCAAGCATGGTTTTTTGCATAAGGCGCCTCCTATTTTTTAATGAATTGTTCTGGCGATTCGTCAAACTCTTTTTTGCAAGCTTTGCTATCGAAGTGGTAATCCTTACCATTATAAGTGCTGGTAGCCCTCGGGGCAGATCTTACGGCGCCGTAGAGCTTGGCCACCTGGGATCCCACCTCCATTTCCCTGCCACATACAGGACACTTCACTGTTTGCCTTTCTTCGGTCATGATATCCCTCCTTTAATTCTTTAATGCTGAAAGCGAAGGTTGATCATTTTTTCTTCGCAGGGCCAAGGCTACGAAAGCTTCAGCCCACTCGGGGGTTCCAAGAGCATGAAGGTGAGTATAAGAGGCAAAAACATTCTTATATACAACTCCATCTCTCTTTCCATCTATGCCATGCCCGCGACTAATCTGATAGACAAATTTTATCCCATTTAATTTATGGAGTTTGGAATGATGGAATTCATGTCCCCGAATGGTCAGACCTTCCGGAAAGAGAGGATTTTCCATCGTAACTTCTGCCATCACATAGCCATGGCCTTGTGGACGTTGGCACATCTCTATTTCGGCTGGAATGAGACCTACCATTTCATATCGTCGATTTTGCCAGTGAATATCTCGACATAAATACATCAGACCAGCGCATTCCGCATAGACCGGCAAACCATCTTCAGCAGCCTTGGCAATATCCTGTCTCAATCCACGGTTTCCTTCCAGTTCCTCAAGGAAAAACTCGGGAAATCCACCCCCAATATAAAGTCCATCAATATCTGGCAATCGATCTTTCAGAGAGTTGATAAAGATTAATTCAGCGCCAGCTTCGGCCAATGCCTCGAGGTTTTCCGGATAATAGAAATTGAACACGCGGTCATGCATGACCCCGATCCTGACTTTCGGAGTTCCATTTCCCCTCACCCCAACCCTCTCCCCCAAGGGGCGAGGGGTTATTGAAGATGCCCTCCCTCTCTGTTGTTTTATCGATATGTCATTCTGAGGCGTCAGCCGAAGAATCTCTGATTTAAAATTTTTCGCAATCATCAGTATATTATCCAGATCGAGGTAGGATTCCATCTTGCTACCGGTCCTTTCAATGATCGAATCTGCTTTCTCAGATTCCCTGGACGGGATGAGGCCCAGGTGACGTTCTGGGATATGGAGCTCTGGGTCCCTCGGTATACTTCCCACAACAGGAATTTTACAGTATTTCTCCACTGCATTTCTCAGCTTCCGTTCATGCCGGTTTCCTGCCACCTGATTCAGGATGATGCCGGCAATATGGATTTCGGGTTGGAAACTCTGGTACCCCATGACCATGGCCGCTATGCTATCGGTCATCCGAGTTGCGTTCACCGTCAAGAGGATGGGAACATTTAGAAGTCTTGCAATCTCAGCTGAAGTTCCATATCCCAAAGAATCGAGACCATCATAAAGACCCATCGCTCCTTCGATAATGGCCAGGTCAACCCCCTGGGAGGCCTGCCAAAAAAAACGGATCAATTTCTCCTTTGGAATGAGAAAGAGATCCAGATTCCGGCAACTTCTGCCCGTTGCAACAGTGAGCCAGGATGGATCAATATAGTCAGGGCCTTTCTTAAAAGGCTGAACCGAAAAACCTTTTCGGCGGAAAGCCTTGCATAAACCGATCGAGACAATCGTTTTGCCTGAGTGACCCTGGGGCGAGGAGATCAGCAGGCAACCGAACGGTTGAACATTTTGGAGGAAATGATCACCTGTTGCCATCGTTCATTAAGTCTCACTCTTCCCCTTGATGGCAATATAGGTGATGCCGCCAAAGCTTCGATACTCAATTTTGTCTTCTTTCGCCAGCTCTGCAATGGCTTTGTCCACCAATGCTTTTTCTACTCCAATGGCCCTCGCGACATCCCGGTTCTTTGTCTGGCTCACCGTTCCCAGATATTTGAGGATGCTTTCTTTTAACTCTTCGCTCATTTTTTGCCTTCCTTCTTACCATTTAAACTGAGTTGTCGTCCTGAAGGTTTCTCTTGCAAGAGTAAAATCGTCAATATGTTGCTCGGTGAAGGGGATCTCGGTGAGTCGGAAGAAAGTCTCCCATCCCACCCTCTCGATCCATTCCCCCATCCTCTCGTATCTTCGGGCATTTTTAGCATAAACATTGACGATCTTCTTGATGATCTCTACCACTTCAGGCCAGCGAGGGGGATTATTCGGGAGAAAGGGAACAATTAAACGGGAAAACATGGGGGGTTTTCTGGCGTTGGAGACCTTACCCCCGGCATAGATAGCCACTCCGTCCCCTTCGGAGTCGGCAAGAGGCATCATAGGGCAAACGGTAAAGCAATTACCGCAGTACATGCACAGGTCCTCTTTAATCACCACGCTTTTGACATTTTTATCCGGGTGTCGCCGAATCGCCCCTGTTGGACAGGAGGCTATTGTTGTTGGAATTTCACAAATCGCTCCCAACTTTTCATGGTCTACCTTAGGAACCTTTGTATGGACTCCGACAATGGCTAAATCCGAACAGTGAACGGCGCCGCACATGTTGATACAGCAGGCCAAGGAAACCCTCAATTTGGCCGGCAGTTTCATGCTGATGAAATGTTCGTAGAGTTCGTCCATCAATGCTTTAACAATGGGCGAACTATCCGTAGCCGCACTGTGGCAGTGTACCCACCCCTGGGTATGAACAATATTGGAAATACCATTGCCTGTGCCCCCCACCGGCAGCCCGATCTTCTTCGCGGCCTCAATAATCGGCTCCACCTTTTCCTTATTTGGGGTCAAAAATTCAATGTTGTATCGGCTGGTGAACCGGAGGTGACCGTCACAATACTTGTCAGCGATATCGCAAATGTCCCGGATGAAATCGACACTGACGAGCCTCGGGGAGCCTACCCTTACCGTATATAATTCATCTCCGCTTTCAGCGACGTGCCGGAGCACCCCTGGCTTGAGGATCTCATGATATTTCCAATCTCCATAATTCTTTTTGATCACCTCGGGAATCATCTCTCGAAAATTCGGGGGTCCGATATCTGCCTTTCCCATAACATCCTCCTCTCTATTATTTCGGATTGCAAATTGCGGATTGCGGAATTGAATCTCCAATTTTAAAAAATCAGAAATCCCTGCCTGCGGCAGGCAGGCGCATTCCGAATTCCGAAATTAAAAGAACACATAGGGATTCGACCTTGGCCTGTTGATCATCTGTGGCACCGGCTTCAAGCCAACGGCCTTCAGAAATTCTCTCATCCCTACCCTTTCTATCAATTCGCCCACTCTCTCTCTGACTCTCCCATTCTCGTCCCACCAATCCCATATCTTTCGGATAAGCTCTTTGATCTCGGTATAGGGAGGTTCCGCTCTCATAAAAGGAACCAAGACAGAGGAGAGCATGGCCCCTTTCACGATGGGCGCTTTCCCTCCAATCAAAATCGTTGCCCCTTTATCATCTCCGGGTCGGAGAGCCTTGGTCATTTTATTGATACAATGCATACATCTGACACAATCCTCAGTTTTGAATTGAAGTTTCATTGATTTTTCGTCCCACTCGAGGGCATTGGTCGGGCATTTATCGACAACCAAGGTCTTGATATCAAATCCGTTCTTCACATATTCTTTGACTCCATCCTGATCGATCTTCAGGCTATCCCTCCAAGTGCCGATAATCGTGAAATCGGCCCTTGCGATAGCCGCCACACAATCGTTTGGGCAACCTGAAATCTTGATCTTGAACTTATAGGGCCAGCGGGGCCGATGGATCTCATCCTGAAACTCCATGGTCAGGTCTTGAACGATATCGAGGGTATTGATGTTCGTCCACTCACACCGGGCGGGTCCGACACAGGCAGTGGGCGTTCTTAATGCTGACCCTGATCCCCCGAGATCAAATCCTGCTTCCGTTAATGCATCAAAGCAGGGCTGGAGATTGGCGGTTGTGGTGCCGAGAAGGATGATGTCACCCGTGGACCCATGCATATTGGTTAAACCACTCCCATACTTTTCCCAGACATCACAGATCCTTCTCAACGCTTCGGCAGTATAAAACCACCCTGCAGGGTGATTCACACGCAGGGTATGGAAGGACTCAACATTCGGGAATTGATCGGGTACATCGCTATATCTTCCGATCACCCCCCCGCCATAGCCCGTCACACCAACAATTCCACCATGCTTCCAATGGGTCACTTTGTCCTCAAAGGACAACTCCTGAATCCCAAGCAAATCTTTTGCGGCATCATTTTTTTCGGCCGCCCGTTTAATTTCCTTGATGTAACTCGGCCATGGTCCCTTCTCCAGTTCATCCGATTTAGGAGTTTTATTTGACATCGATTGACCCTCCTTTTTTTAAGAGTATCGAAGATTCATTTGCAATAAGAATGCCATAGATTAAGATAGTTAATTATATGAAGAATTAATGGATTATTAAACGGAGGCGACATGATGATGTTCCCAAAAGGGAACATTTTGAGATTATGTCCACTTTTGGAAACTTGGGATTTTCCATAATTTCTCCAAGCAGTTTTTCCCGACATCATTGACATCCAAATTTTAATTTTGATAGAATTTAAATATGTTAAAGGATCTGAAGTTAAATACTAAATTTAATCTTGCTGTAGGTTCTATCATTTTTATGTTTTGTGTAGCCTTCTCATTTCTTTTATACTATCACCTCAAAGAGAGGGCAATAGAAGAGGCTAATAATAAAATCCTGATAATTACGGAGCAGATAAATGCTGTGGGGGATTATATTAAGGAAGAACTCCGACCAAGGATGTTTGAAATCCTTTCAAATCCGGCTCATAAAGAAGATTTCGTTCTGGAAGCCATGTCTACCACCTATGTGAGATGTAGAGTAATGTCCCTCTTTAATAAAGAGCTACCAGAATATATCTTCAAAAGGGTAGCTACAAATCCTCGGAATCCCAATAATAAGGCGGACACTTTCCATAAGAAGATGATCGGATATTTTTGTGAAAATAAAGATTTAGCATCATGGAATGGCATAGTCGCCCTTGAGGGTAAGAAATTTCTTATAAGAGCAAGGCCTGTAATCATTGAAAAGGGATGTCTTAAATGCCACGGGAGTCCATCACAGGCGCCAAAAGGACTTATTAAACGATATGGCAGAGAGGGAGGTTTTGGATGGAAGGAAGGGGGTGTTGGCGGTGTGGAATCGGTAGCTATACCCCTCAATGAAGTTTTTGGACAGATTAAAGGGATTGCCCTCTCCTCCCTTATCTTTGGGCTTGGCACCCTTATATTTTTGTTTATCGCTCTGAAGGATGCATTCTCAACCTTTGTGAGCAAGCCTTTGAAGAGATTAACAAAAATATTCGAAGGCATTGCAAAAGGAACAGAATCCCTGACCTTAGAACTTCCGATCACCACAAAGGATGAGATTGGAGATCTCACCGCCTCCTTTAATCTAATGACAAGGCATCTTTTCAACGCTCAAGAAGAACTAAAAAACTATGCGGAAACCCTCCGTTCCACATTTGAAGGCATTACAGATCCCCTTGCCTTAATAAAGCATGACTGCACAGTGGAAATGAGAAATAGGGCGTATTGTGAATGGACAGAAAAGGGTATAAGCGCTGTTTTTGCAGAGGAATGCAAAAATAGGGATGGGGGCTTAAAGAGTGCATGCGATTTCTGCCTTCTTAAAAAGGTGAAAGAGCAAAAAAAAGATGTTTTTGAGTGCTGGGATGAAGGTGGAAATTTTTACTATAGCCATTTGTATCCCATATTTGATGAGGAAGGCAATGTAGTAAAAATGGTTCATTATGTGAAGGATTTAACTGACAGGAGGGAGATGGAAGAACGGATGAGAAGGGCTGAAAAATTGACAGTTATGGGGCAGCTTTCAGCAGGCATTGCCCATGAAATAAATAATCCCCTTGGAGGCATAAGACTTTGTTTCAATAATCTCATGAGCTTAGAAATGGATGAAAAGACAAGAAAGATGCATGTAGTGGTGATCAATTCAGGATTTGAAAGAATACAGTCCATTATAAAGCAACTTTTAGACTTTTCTAAAAAATCTTCTTTATCCCTCTCTTCGGTATCCATAAACCACCTCATAGAGAATGTCTTAAGGTTTGTTGATCATATTTTGTCCAAAAAAGGGATAAAGGCGGTTAGAGACTCTTCACTGGAGATCCAGCCTATTTTAATTGACCCCAATAAGATAGAGGAGGTATTTTTAAATATTATTCTCAATGCCATACAGGCAATGGATGGTAAACCCGGCATATTGACTATAAATACCACTCAAAGGGATGGATACCATGAGTTTTCCTTTTCAGACACAGGACCTGGAATTCCTTGCGAAATTTTACCATTCATCTTTGATCCTTTCTTTACCACAAAACCACCTGGATGTGGAACAGGTCTTGGACTTTCGGTCAGTAAATCCATTGTCGAACAGCATAACGGTGAGTTACTGGTGGAAACCTCCAAGAATGGCACGAAATTTATAGTGAGATTACCCGTCAGAAAATGAAAGGGAAAATACTCGTAATCGAAGATGAACCCACTATGAGATTGGGGATGAGTCACTTCCTTTCGTCCTCAGGATATCAAGTGGAGAGTTGTCAAGATGGGGAAGAGGGCCTGAGCCTGATAAAGAACAGTTCATTTGATCTTGTGTTATCTGATTTAAGACTTCCAAAGCTTGATGGTCTTTCCATCCTCCAGCATACAAACCGTATTTCTCCTGGGACAGGAGTAATTATCATCACTGCATATGCTGAGATAAAAACCGCAGTCCAGGCTATCAAAGATGGAGCATTTGATTACCTTGCCAAACCTTTTTCCAACGAAGAACTCTTAATCGCTATCGAGAGATTTTTAAAATTTCGCAGTATGGAGGTCGAACTAAATGAGCTTAGAAGATCTGCGAAAGAAGCCAAAGGGTTTGATAAACTCTTAGGTATTAGTCGCTGTATGAAGGACGTATTTGATCGTGTTGCCATTATCGCAAATACGGATGTCTCTGTCCTTATACAGGGCGAAAGCGGAACAGGAAAAGAGCTGGTTGCCGATGCGATCCACAATATCAGCAAGAGAAAGGACGGACCCTATATAAAGATAAACTGCGCTGCCATACCTGAAAATCTCTTTGAATCAGAACTCTTTGGATATGAGAAGGGCGCCTTTACAGGGGCATTAGAAACAAGAAAGGGGAAGTTTGAATTAGCAAATGGTGGAACTCTTTTTTTTGATGAGATATCTGAAATGCCTTTAAACCTCCAGACGAAACTTTTAAGGGTCATAGAAGATCAAACGGTTAACCGGCTTGGAGGCTCCCAAGGTGTAAAGATAGATGTAAGGGGGATCTATGCTACAAGTAGAAATTTAAAAGAACTTATAAAGATGGATAAATTCAGGGAGGAACTATTCTACAGGATAAATGTGGTTCCCATAGAGATCCCACCTTTAAGAGAGAGGAAGGAAGATATCCCTTGTCTCATCGAATATTTCCTCAAGTATTTTAATGAAAAATATAAAAAAACAGAACCTGAAATGACTCCTTCTGCTTATGAAGCCCTTATAAATTATGATTATCCAGGAAATGTTAGGGAGTTGAAGAACGCCATAGAGCGCGCTGTGCTTTTATCAAGAGATGGGAAGATAGATGTGAATCATCTTCCTCCGGAGATTTATTCACATAAAATAGAAAATCCCCTTTCCTTCCAGCGCGATATACCCTTTAAAATGGGTATAAGGTCTTTAGAAAAAAAGATGATACTCGAGGCATTAAACGAGACAAAAGGGAAAAAGATAGAGGCTGCCAAAAGATTGGGCATAAGTAGAAAAGTTTTTTGGAAAAAGATGAAGGAATATAAGATAGGCAAGTTTCCAAAGAGAGACATAAAGTAAGAATGTTACCCGCCAGGAACACCCTTTTCCATTGCCAACCTTAAAATCCCTCAATTTTTTTAAGGAAAATCAATTTTATTTCATGGCATCTTTATTGCAAATATTATAAGATTGGGGAGGTCTCTTTGGAGAGGGGATTAAAAATTTTCTATAAAAAGAGGATCTCCATAGCGGGCAGAACGTGATTAAGTTTTGTAGAGGATTGATATCCTTACTTTTACCCCGTTAGAAAGCCCCGTTTTTTAAAGGGGGGATGAATTGTGTATCAGAATTTTAATGCCTTTCAGAAAGGGTGGGGTTTAAAGCCCCGTCCTTTCTTATGGGGTTTACTCATTATCGTTGGATTTTCATTTTTTGGAATCCCAATTTTAGTCACTTCCTTCGCTATAGAGGCGAGAGACCAGTGCATTAGCTGCCACACCGATATTTCCAGGATGAAGGCTTTCATTCCGAAATTCCCTGAGCCCCCTGAAGAAGAAGGGGAGGCTTGAGCGCCACCAGCTCCCCGGTTCGGCGAGCCTTATCAGATGGCCTATGTGGAGCCTGCTTTCTTGAAGACCGTCCACGGGAAGTTAGGTTGTGTACATTGTCACGGCGGAAATATTAAGGCAGAGGAAAAGGAGGTGGCGCACAAAGGAAAGAAATCTGCTTCCGCCGAAGCGGAACGTCTCTGTGCTCCCTGTCACGGAAAGATTGTTGAAACCTACAAAACGAGCCTTCATGCGACATTTCGGGGAGCCTATACGGTCATGAAGGAGAGGAGCGGGGAGAAATGGCCCTCTGTCAAACCAGCCATTGACAAGGCCTGTTTTAAGTGTCATGCCTCCTGCGGAGGGTGCCATGTGAGGAGTGAAGGGCCAGGAGCAGGTGGGCTCTTTTCCGGACATAAGTTCTTCAAAAAACCCCCTGTGACCCAAGCATGCGATGGTTGCCATGGAGGGCGCGTCGGCCCGGAATACTTTGGAAGGATTGAAGGAAATTTACCAGATATCCACTGGGAAAAGGCGAAGATGGAATGTTTCGATTGCCATGGCATTGCGGAATTTCACGGAGATGGAAAGACCTATCCCACCCGATTGGAAAGAGAGGAAAAACCCAACTGTCTCAACTGCCATCCGGATGCGGCTTCTGGCAAATCGAAGATCCAATCCCATAATGTACATGGCGATAAGCTCAGCTGTTACGTATGTCATTCTCAGTCTTACAAAAATTGTTACGGCTGTCATGTTGGCAAAGGGAGCAGTTCGGAGATTGAATTCAAGATTGGAAGGGATATAAAATCTGAAGGGAAGTTTACCTTGCTTCGCCACGTCCCTACAACGAGGACGATGTTAAAGGCTCTCGTTCCAGACGCTCTATCCAATTACGATGCCTTGCCCACCTGGACAAAGGCCGCTCCTCATAACATCAGACGAGTCACAAAACAGAACAAGTCGTGTAATCATTGTCACGGCAACGCAGAGGTTTTTCTAACCAGGGGAAATCTTGATCCAAGATATCCAAAATCAAATGCCAAGGTGGCGGTTGAGAAGCCGCCAGAAAGGAGGAGTCCATGAGAGTTAAAGGAAAGGTGATAGGCCTGCTTTTAGGGGTTTGCTTGGCATGTATCGTGGGCCTGAATGTCAATGCTGCAGAGTTTGTTAACCCTCACTATCTCATCGAAACGAAAGACTTAATGGCTAAACTGGGTCAGCCAGGTCTTGTCATTGTCGATGTAAGGGTATCGGAAGCCTATGAATTAGGTCACATCAAAGGTGCTATCAACATATCCGTTAAACTCACCCAGGGCA
Source organism: Syntrophorhabdus sp. (assembly GCA_020724025.1). Next base: position 15,704 of record DYHU01000058.1, read on the forward strand.
CGGTGAAAGGGGTAAAGGAAAATATGTTGCCCGTAGCGGATCTTGAGAAGCTCCTCGGCTCAAAAGGAATAAGTCCTGACTCCTATGTCGTCCTTTATGATGAAAACGTCCAGGACTACTCAACCCTCTTTTTCTGGACCCTCGATGCGCTGGGTCATAAAAAGATGACCGTGTTGAATGGGGGGATATCCAAATGGGCGAAGGAAGGGTTGCCGATCGCTACTGAAGAGACCAAACTGCCTCCAACAAAATATACCGGCCAACTCGATCCCTCTAAAGTAGCAACCCTCGAGGACGTGAAGAAGAACTTGGGGAAAAAGGAAGTGGTTTTAGTGGACACCAGGGGACCCAAGGAATTTACAGGGGAAACACCTGGCCGCGATGTGGGAAGGGGCGGGCGCA
>DYHU01000376.1 GCA_020724025.1 Syntrophorhabdus sp.
ATTGTCATAGAAGAATTGCTTTAATAGCTGATAGTATATGGCGGATAGGGGATGGCAAATAAGTGTTGAGTGATGAGTTACCCCAAAAAACCAGATAAACCAGAGAAACCAGATGTAAGCTCTCACATTAATCCGACCTAATTTTCCACTTAAAACTGGACTCCACATTAATCTGGATAAGCAGGAGATGGTCTCTCCCTCCTGTCAGATCCATCAGATGATTTCTGTCGAAGCCGCTCTAACATGTTCAGCCGAGACAGTTCGGTTCTTTTCAAGAGCCGCGGCCACCAGAGCCCCCCTGGCAAGATGATTGGCCCTTCGGAGCAAGCCTCCCGATCCCTGCTGGATGGCCAGGATGGCTTCCTCGGCGAAGAGCTGTTCTTTCACTCCGGCGATCTTTAGATGGTGATTCAAGTATCCCTCCATGTCTTTAAGGGTTAAGCCTTCGAGATGAGATCTGCCGACGACCCTGGAGGCCAGAGGCCTGGAGCTATGATACATCAGCTTATCGAGCAGGCTGTTTTGTCCGCAGAGGATGAGGGGGACCAGGGGTTTGGAGTCAAAGTCAAACTGCAGCAGGGTGTGGAGTTGGGCAAAGACCTCGATGCGCATCAGGTGGGCTTCATCAATGATCAGGACGGGTCGTTGTTTTTTCGCATTGATTTCGAAGAGAATGCCCCTGAGGGTTTTGGTGAGAAGAGTGATGGAGAGGGAACGGGACTCGACCTGAAGGGAGAGCAGGATTTGTTTGAGGAGTTCGAGGATGGTCCCGGTATTGGCAGTAACGGGAATGATCCGGTATTCAGAGGGGTGAAGAGGAGAGGAGGCGGAGCGCAGGGAGGTTGATTTCCCCGTCCCGACCTCACCGGTGATGACACTAATGGCGCCCAGTTCGAGGGCATAGAGGAATCGCTCACAGAGAGCCTTGAGTCCAGGCAGGGAGTAGAGGTCCTGGATTTTGATGTCTTGAGGGAAGGGTTCTCGTTGGAAGGCGAAGAAGTGCTTATAGCGAGTCATCGTCATCGTCGTTTCTCCTTTCGAAGAGTTTTCCGCCCTGATAGGATTTTGCAGTCGGAGGGGTGGGTGGAGAACTCGGTTGGGGTTCGATGTCGGTGCGCTCGGCGTTTCGTTTGATCCGGGCATTGATATGGGGATTGAGGGGGACGAGGAATCCATAGGATTGATCTTGGTAAAAGATTTCGATCCGCAGGGGATCGTCTTCGTAATAGAGGAGATTGACATTTTTTTCGATCAGTTCTACGGGCGCCTCATAGATTCTGCCATGAAGGGTAACGGTTCGGTCGCGGTCGACTTTTCGTCGGGCACGGATGCGGAAGAAGTCGGAGAGATTTCGGGGAGCGGACCTCAGGAGGTGAAGGTGTCGGGTGTAGCGGTCCCACGGGGTTTCTTTGGTGGTTCCATGGAGGGTTTGGTGATAGGTCTGGTCAGACCATTGTTCGAACCGGTCGTTGAGGTCGGCCAGCGAGAGGGTGGGGGGGAGAAGAGGGATAAACTGCATGCGGAGGGTTTTGAAATACCTTTCTATTTTTCCCTTCCCTTCGGGGCGATAAGGGGTGCAGTGAATCAGGGAGATCCCAAGAGAGGCGGTGGCGTGAGCGAGTTGGTGAGAACGGAAAGAAGGGCCATTGTCGATGTAGATTTTTCTGGGCAGTCCCCTTTTACTCAGAGCCTTGGTCAGGCAGTCGGTGAGGTTTTTGAGATTTTCTTGAAGATAGAACTCCCCATGGGGAATGAGGCGGGAGTGGTCGTCCAAGAAGGCGAAGAGAAAACTCTTTCGCACCTTCCCGTCAACGATCACCGAAGGTCCATGCATACAGTCGGACTGCCAGAGATCATTGGGGAGTTCCGTTTCATACCTTCGGAGATCCGGTTTGAGCCCTTGCGGTTCATTGAGCCCCAGCCGTTGGAAGAGCCGGTAAAGACTCTGAACGGAGGCATGGAAGTCGGGAGGTAGAAGCTTTCGTTCCCGGGCTACCCGCAAAATCACGGGCAGGGAAGCTGCCTTGAGTTCTGCCTTTAAACGCACCAGAGTCTGCTCCGTCTCTTCATCGAAAGACCGGGCTTTCCCTTTGTCCGAACGCACCTGTGGCTCAAGACTTTCGATCCTGCCTCCACTGTCTCGGTACTTCTTGAGCCAATCCAGAACCGTCGAGCGGCCCAGAACCGTTCGCCCGGAAAAGGGAATCTCCCAGGACGTGGAGGTAATCTCTCGAAGTAAGGCTTCTTGCTGGCGCTCGTCCTCCTTGACCCATAACAGCCTTGAAATCACACCAAACCGAAACAGCGCAACCTTCTCTTTCTTCTCTTTGTCCATGATGAAATACCTCCTTGCGTGGGTTTTGATCCATCCTACCCCACTCCCCATGGACAAGGGAATGCAAGCCTACGGTGGGGAGACTCTCCGAGTGGCCTTCTCTCATAATGGGTCAACGAATGAGTGCCCAAAAGGCGCTCTGCCTCAAACAAGGCGACCAAGGTAGCCAGAGCGGTGTCAAGGACAAAGTTTTGCTTTCTTGATGCGTGCTTCTTAAACCCTCTCCACCAATACTGCTGCCTCTGACGGCTAATCCCCACAAGCCACCGACCCACGGTGATCTTCTTGAGGAGACTCAAAAAAATGGTAAACCAGATCACTTGAAACCGGCGATCATAGAGCTGAGGCCTCAAGGTATGGATCGCGCCACAGTCGGGACAACGATACCGCTTCAGCCAAAGAGCTTTTGCAAACTCATCAAAATACCGCCGCACGTAACCATGCCCCCACAGTCTCGGACTCCTGCACCGAGGGCACCACGGAGGACGAGGCCAAGGATACTTCTTTCCCATCTGCTCCAAGAGCTTGACATCGAGATCGCAATACAGTATCAAGCAAGAAGTCTTTGGGGGATAGCTGGGGATTCTTCTCCTGGCAGGGATTCATCCTCGGTTATCCCTTCTCTTTCCCTTCAACTTATTCTGAGAAGAAAAAAGACTTATACAATAAACGGTGAGAGATTGGGTAGGGTATTAGGTAGAATTATGTGAGGAGGGACACC
>DYHU01000377.1 GCA_020724025.1 Syntrophorhabdus sp.
GGGAACGGTTAACACCCTCAATCGAATACGATCCCCTTTCTCTCCGATCTCGCTTAAATAGAACTTCCTCTCTTTCACGATCAATCCCTGCCCCTCTCCAGAGCCCCATTTTAAATAGATGGCGCCCAATCTCCGAGTGACGGGATGGAATTCTTTCGTGTCCTCAAATCCGTAATATTCCATCACGGCAGGACTCTTCGTCCTCACCCCTTCAAGGAGAATGGCTTTCTGATCGATCCGGAATTCTTCGATGACGGGCTCGAGATAGATGGAATGGATATAGAAGATAGAGAATGGTTCGGAGGGATTGACTCTGATATGGAGAGTTCCTCTCCGATCCAGGTTCTCTAACTGGAGAAGGGTGATCTTCTTAAAAAGGAAGGCCCCTCCCAACACGAGCACAATCATCATCAGTATCAGTGTCAGGAGGGGCCAGTTCTTCCGTCTCAACTATTTAAGCTTCAGTCCTTTCTCCGTGAAGTAACGAATCGCTCCAGGATGCATGGGAATGGGCGACCCACCGACCTGAGGTTCCAGAGAGAGCCACCCCGCTTCTCGATGCACAGTCACCAGTTCTGGTTTACGCTCGAAGAGAGTCTTCACAATATCATAGGCCACATCGCCCTTCATATTCTCATTGCAGACCAGCAGATTCCAAACCACAGCGATGGGAACATCCACATCCTGTCCTGGATAGCTCTTCGCTGGGATAACGCCCTTCACATAGAGAGGACCATATTTCTCTCTCATCTTAGGAATCGCTTCTTCATGGCCGATCAGTTTCATCTTAATCCCGGGAGTGGCCCCAACATCGGTCACGGCTGCGGTGGGAATGCCTCCGTCCCAGAAGAAAGCATCAATCTTCCTGTCCTTGAGTGCTCCTGCTGATTCAGAAACGCCCAATTTATCCCTGGTGAAATCCTTATCCGGAGTCAATCCATAGGCCTCCAGAACCCTCGAGGCCTTTACCTCTGTTCCACTCCCAGGAGCACCAGTCGAAATCCTCTTCCCTTTCAAATCCGATACCTTCTCAATACCTTTGCCCTCAAGAGTCACAATATGCATATTATTCGGATAGAGAACCGCTACTGTCCTCAGGGGAATCTTCTCTTTAAATCTCGCTTTTCCTTGGTAGGCGTCCCATCCAGTATCAGCCATGATCAGGGCTAAGTCTGCCTTCCCTGCACCTACCAGAAGGCAATTATCAAACGAGGCTGGTGTCACCTCTGCGGTGGCCTCAGCGTATGGGATGTATTTGGAGATGATATTGGCCATGCCTCCACCCAGTGGGTAATAAACCCCTCCCGTGCCTCCGGTGGCAATGGATAACCGAACTGTCTTCTGAGCCCATACAGCGGAAACCCCAAAAACGAACAGAGCGATGAGACAAAATATGACGAATCGTTTCATTATCATACCTCCTTTCAGTATTAATGTTGGCATAAAATTATACTAGACTTACCCTCAATGTCAAGAGACTCGAATAACCTCACATTTCCAAGACGGGGCGGTGGGTCACCTGAATCTCCCCCTTCTCAAGACGGTAACAGGTATTTCTCAGCCACTCCCGGTTATTCTGGTCCGGAAAGTCCTGACGAAAGAAGGAGCCCCTGCTCTCCATTCGGGATAAACTCCCCTTCAAAATGGCATTAAGCACGAGAGCCACATTCTCTAACTCTCTCTTCCTGAACAGGTCCTTCAAGGTAGCAGGGTAGACCTTTCCGATCCTCTTCTCTATGGACGCTAACCGCTCGAGCCCCTCCTTCAATGAACTCTCATCCCGAATCTGTCCTGCATATCTCCAGGACAGAATCTTCAGATCCTTGAGAATGTCTGTTGGAGGATCGAAGCCACCCCTTCTTTTTTTCAGATAACCTTCTGCCTTTTTCTCCCACTTTCTCTTCGTTGTTTCAGAAAAAAGATCGGGTTCTCTTCCCTCTGCATATTCCGAGGCGGATTGACCGGCGAGAGCCCCGAAAACAGCGCATTCGGTCAGGGCATTTCCTCCAAGACGATTGGCCCCATGGACTCCCCAGACGACCTCTCCTGCCGCAAAGAGTCCCGGGAGGGCGGTCCTTCCCTTCTCATCAATCTCAACTCCTCCCATACAGAAATGGACCGCCGGCGAGACCAGAAAGGGACGATCCCGAAAAGGGAATTTCGATCGCCTGAGGAAATTGAGCGGATAATGGTTCCACTTTTCCTCCGGAACCTGTCTCAGGTCAAAATAGATGTCTCCGTTTCGGGAAGCCTCAAAGAGGAGAAAGGAAAGGGAGTCTCTCCGGGTAATGATTGCCCGATTCAAATCGTCTCCAAGATTTAATCTCTCTAAAAGATCCTCCCCTTTCTCATCCAGCAATCTGGTCTCCTTCGGGTAAGGAGGATAGAGTATAAAGGTGTGGAGCCTCGGTTCTGCCATCACGAAGGGATAGAACTGAACAAACTCGAGGTCCAGGAGGGGAAGACCTGCCCGGAGGGCCAGACCATATCCATCCCCGAGGATAGTCCTTTGATTGTCATTTCTACGGTAAATGGCGCCCGCTCCGCCTGCCGCCAAGATGATTGCCTTCGATTGGATGAGACAGGGCCTTCCGTCATTTAAGAAACCTAAGGCCCCCCGAACTCTCCCGTCTTCTACAATCAGATCGAAAATGATCAGACCGGGGAGAAGCCGGATGGAACTGTTTCTCAATCTCTCTTTCAATGGATTCGTCAGAAGAACCCCTGGCAACTCGGAACAACCCTCACGTCTCTCCACAAAATATCCCATTTTATTCTCAACGAGTGGAACTCCGTAGCCTTTTAACTTCTCCATGGCATCGGGTCCTCTCTCGATCAAGGTCTTTACCATCCCGGGATGGTTCAATCCTTTTCCTGCGTTTAAGGTCTCCCTGAGATGATCCTCTTTGGAGAAAAGGGAGTGTGACACGGAGAAGGCCCCGTTTGACAGGAAGGTATTCGTTCCCGATCCGATCGTAAATTTACCCGTGATCAGGACGTGAAGGCCTGCCTTGTCTGCCTCCAGGGCAGAGACCATACCCGCCAGACCACTGCC
>DYHU01000378.1 GCA_020724025.1 Syntrophorhabdus sp.
ATCACATATAAGAGAGAGATGGCTGAAAACACGGTTTGCCACTTCAAGGTGGACGCGCCCCGAATCGCCAGGAAAGCGAAGCCAGGACAATTCGTTGTCTTGAAGGCCAATGAGACAGGAGAGAGGATTCCTCTGACCATGGGAGGGACGGACCCGTCTTCCGGAACCATTGATTTGATCTTTCAGGTCGTGGGAAAGAGCACCGCTCTTCTGAGGACCCTCAATGTGGGTGATGCTATCCAGGATATTATCGGACCCCTTGGAAAGCCGACCCATGTCGAAAACCTTGGAACCATGGTCTGTGTGGGAGGCGGAACAGGTGTGGCCGTGATGTATCCGATCACCAAAGCTTACAAAGAGGCGGGAAACCATGTGATCGCCATCATCGGGTCTCGAACCAAAGACCTTCTCATTCTGGAAGACGAGATGAAGGCGGCCAGTCACGATTTGAGGGTGACGACCGATGACGGAAGTTATGGCCACCATGGTTTCGTGACGGATGTGCTCAAGAAGATCCTCGATGAGCAGAAAGAGGTGAAACTGGTGGTGGGGATCGGACCGGTGCCGATGATGAAGTTCCTGTGCAAGTTGACGAAGGGGTACGGAGTGAAGACCATGGTCAGTCTGAATCCCATTATGGTCGATGCCACCGGAATGTGCGGGGCCTGCCGGGTCACCGTGGGAGGCAAGACGATGTTCTGCTGTGTGGATGGTCCTGAATTCGACGGCCATCAAGTGGACTATGATGAACTGGTCAAGCGGCAGAGGGCCTATCTCACAGAGGAGAAGGCCTCTATGGATCGATTTAAAGAAATAGGAAGATAAACCCCGTTAGAAAGGACAGGGCTTTAAATTCCGCCCTTTCTAAGGGGAACGATAGACTTATGACAGCACGCCCGCCAAAGATGGCGGGATTTTCTAACAGGGTAAAGGGGGATGGAGATGGCCGAGAAAGAGAAAAAGGAGAAACCGAAAATTCCAAGGCAGAAGATGCCTGAGCAGGAACCCAAAGTGAGGGCGAAGAATTTTAATGAGGTCCCCTTTGGATATACGCCTGAATTGGCCCAGCTGGAGGCGAGCCGTTGTATCCAGTGTAAAAAACCGAAATGCATCGAGGGATGTCCCGTGGAAATCGATATCCCCGCCTTTATTAAACTGATTCTGGATGGAGATTTTGTCGGGGCGGCCCTGAAACTGAAGGAACGAAACAGCCTTCCTGCCATCTGTGGTCGTGTCTGCCCGCAGGAAGACCAGTGTGAGAAGGTCTGCATTGTTGGGAAGAAAGACCAGCCTGTTGCCGTTGGTCGTCTGGAAAGATTTGCTGCAGATTGGGAGAGGGAGAGAGGAGAGGTCTTCATTCCTGAGAAAGCGCCTGCCACAGGCAAGAAAGTGGCAGTGGTGGGTTCCGGACCCGCGGGTTTAACCGTGGCCGGGGATTTAATCCTTAAAGGGCATGAAGTGACCATCTTTGAGGCCCTTCATAAAACCGGAGGTGTCCTGATCTACGGTATTCCAGAATTTCGGCTTCCCAAAGCGATCGTTCAGGCTGAGGTCAATTATTTAGAGAAGTTAGGAGTAAAAGTTGAGTGTAACTGCGTCGTTGGAAGAATTGAAAGCGTGGATGAGCTCCTCAAGGAATATGAGGCTATATTCCTGGGACTGGGCGCAGGCCTCCCACAGTTCTTAAATGTCCCCGGTGAGAATTTCTGCGGGATCTATTCGGCCAATGAATATCTGACGCGATCCAATCTGATGAAGGCCTATCTCTTTCCGCAATATGACACACCCATTGCCCGGGGAAGGAATGTGGCTGTCTTCGGAGCGGGAAATGTGGCCATGGATTCGGCGCGAACTGCCCTCCGCCTGGGGGCTGATACGGTCCGGATCATTTACCGCCGGTCAAGGGATGAGATGCCGGCCCGTATTGAGGAAATCCACCATGCAGAGGAGGAAGGAGTACAGTTCTACCTTCTCACTGCTCCAATAAGATTCCTGGGAGACGATAATGGGTGGGTCACCGGTGTCGAATGTCTCCGGATGGAGCTGGGAGAACCGGATGAGTCAGGAAGGCGAAGGCCCATCCCCATCAAGGGTTCGGAATTCCATCTGGAATGTGACATGGCGGTTGTTGCCATTGGTGCAGGTCCCAATCCGCTTCTTCCCACAACCACACCGGGGCTTGAACTGAATAAGAGAGGTTACATTGTGGCCAACCTCGAAACCGGAAAGACCTCCAAGGCCGGTGTCTGGGCAGGAGGAGATATTGTCACAGGATCGGCAACCGTCATCCTGGCCATGGGCGCCGGAAGAAAGGCCGCCAATGCCATTCACGACTATTTGATGAGCAAGTAGCATCGGCATGAATTGCTGACGAACAGATAAAAAAGGGCAGAACTTTCTCGTTTTGCCCTTTTTTAATTTCTTGACAAATCCAACGCATACGTAGAAACTATTCTCCAGGAGGTTCAGGCCATGGAGATGATCGATGTCCTCAGGGCGGCAGCAGAGAGGCAGGCCTCGGATATCCATATCCTCGTGGGAAGGCCGCCGATGATACGAATCCGGGGGGCGATCGAGCCCCTGCCCGGATTTCCGGAGCTTTCCTCCGAAGACACAAAGAGGCTCATCTACAGCATCCTTTATGAGGATCAGGTCGCCCGTTTTGAAGAGAAACTGGAGCTCGATTCCTCTTATAATATCCCTGGATTGAGCCGCTTCAGGGTCAATGTCCTTCTTCAGAAGAACGGGGTCGAGGCTGTATTGAGGCTCATCCCTTCAACCGTTCCCAGCCCAAAAGAGATTGGACTCACCGAAGCGATCATCGGCCTGACCAACCTGGCGAGAGGACTGGTGCTGGTGACAGGACCCACGGGATGTGGGAAGTCTACCACTCTTGCCTGCCTGATCGATATCATCAACCAGAAGAGGAGGGAACATATCCTCACCGTAGAAGACCCCATTGAATTTGTCTATGAACCGAAGAACTGTATTATCAGGCAGAGAGAGGTCGGCTCTCATACCCATTCCTTTTTAGATGCCCTGAAGCACGCC
>DYHU01000379.1 GCA_020724025.1 Syntrophorhabdus sp.
AATGAGAAGAAACCACTTCAGAAATACGACCCCGACTACCCCAGCGTCTTTTTTTGAATTGATTTTTGTGTGGATTCAGAAATGGGATGCGGAAAAGTCAAATGGTTTAAACATATCCCCGTTCGCCCTGAGTCCCGCAGTTCGCGGGATCGAAGGGTAAACAGTTGGTTTGGGCAACAGCCCGTGAAGACGCGATCCCGCAACTTTGTCCATATTAATCCAACTGGATATGTACCGGGTGGACCCGCCAGATATTCTCGCAGTATTCCCGGATGGATCTGTCCGAGGAGAATTTACCCATACGGGATACGGTTAGGATAGACATCCTCGACCATTGTTCTGGATCGCGGTAGGCATGACTCACCTTATCTTGACAGTCGATATACGACTGATAATCAGCACAAAGCATATATTCATCCCTGTACAGCAGGGAATTGACCAGAGGTTCAAATAGTTTCGTATCCCCGCGAGAAAAGAAACCAGAACGAATTAGATCTATTGCCTTTCTAAGGGAAGAATTGGAATGACAGTATTTCCTTGGGTTGTAGCCCTGTCGCTTGAGATTAAACACTTCTTCGGCCGTCAATCCAAAAATAAAGAACTGGTTGGCCCCCACCTCTTCTCTGATTTCGATGTTGGCTCCATCCAGGGTGCCGATCGTCAATGCTCCATTCAAAGCGAACTTCATATTGCCGGTACCCGAAGCTTCTTTCCCCGCGGTCGAAATCTGTTCCGACAGGTCCGCCGCCGGATAAATCCGCTGTCCATTTTTGACGTTAAAATCCGGGAAAAAAACGACCTTGAGGCGATTGCGGACATCCGGGTCATGGTTCACCACTTCCGCTACGGAGTTGATTAACTTGATGATCAGCTTTGCCATGAAGTAACCGGGGGCGGCCTTGCCGCCGAAAATGAAGGTGCGCGGCATAACGTCGATATCCGGATCTTTCTTGATGCGATTGAACAACGTGATGATATGCAACACATTCAGGTGTTGGCGCTTATACTCGTGAAAACGTTTCACCTGGATGTCAAACATCGAATTGGGATTGACGATGACGCCAACGCGCTTGTGGATTTGAGCCGCCAGATCACATTTGACCTCATGCCTGACTTGTCGCCACTCTGCCCTGAAACCAGGATCGTCTGCTAACAGTTCCAAACGTTTGAGTTCGTCCAGGTTTTTTATCCAGCCATCGCCGATTCGGCGTGTAATTAATTGGGTTAATCGTGGATTGCTGAGTACGAGAAAGCGCCGGGGGGTTACCCCATTGGTAATGTTGTAAAACTTCTCCGGCCACAGCTCATAGAAATCGCGGAAGACATCCTGCTTCAAAAGCTCGGTATGGAGTTTGGCCACCCCGTTGATGGCATGGCTGCCGACACAGGCCAGGTGAGCCATCTTGAGATAGTGTTCCCCGGTTTCGTCAATCAGTGACAGACGGGCCATCCGTCCCTCATCATTTGGATGGCTCAGTCGTGCCTCATCCAGAAAGCGCCGGTTGATTTCATAGATGATTTCCAGGTGACGGGACAACAGCCGGCCAAAGAGCTGAAGTGGCCACTTTTCCAACGCCTCCGGCAATAAGGTATGGTTGGTGTAAGCAAACGTTTGCCGGGTGATCTCCCAGGCCCGATCCCAGCCCATTAAATGTTCGTCTACCAGCAACCGCATCAGTTCCGCTATTGCAATGGAAGGATGGGTATCGTTCAGTTGCACGGTATATTTAATATGAAAACGATCCAGACTCTTCTCGCGTTGAAGAAAAATTCGGATCATGTCTTGCATCGCACACGAGACGAAAAAATATTGCTGTTCCAATCGCAACTGCTTTCCCGCGGCCGGTTCATCATTCGGGTAAAGCACCTTCGTGATGTTCTCCGAGGACACCTTTTCATCGACCGCCCCATAGTAGTCGCCCACATTGAACGCTTGAAAATCAAACGATTCACAGGCTTCCGCCTTCCAGAGACGAAGCAAATTGGCGGTATTAACTTTATAACCCAGCAACGGAGTGTCGTAGGCCATTCCCTTGATCACTCGATTGGGAACCCAGCGCACCCGATAATTGCCTTGCGAGTCGTAAAAAGCTTCAGTGTAGCCGCCCAATTTGACGTCAAAAGCAATTTCAGGACGGGGTGTTTCCCAAGGATTGCCCAATTTCAGCCACTTATCCGTCACTTCGACCTGCCATCCGTCACGAATCTCCTGGTCAAAAATGCCAAATTCATAGCGAACCCCATACCCGATGGCGGGGATCTCCAGGGTAGCCAAGGAATCCATATAACATGCGGCCAATCGTCCGAGGCCGCCATTGCCCAGACCAGGTTCTTCTTCCTGTTCCAAGAGCCATTCCAGGTCCAGTTCAATTTCTTTAACTGCTTGCCGGACCTGGTCCAGGATTCCCAGGTTGATTAAATTATTTCCCAGTTGGGGACCCAGCAAAAATTCAGCGGAAAGGTAGCAAACCGTACGGCTCGCCTTTTCATAATAGGTCTGTGCAGCTCGTAGCCATCGATGCAGTAATCGCTCGCGCACAGCATATGCCAGAGCCAGATAATAATCGTTCTGGGTCGCAACGGCTGGGAACCTCGCTTGGAGATAAAACAGGCTTTCACGGATTGAACGCTTGATCGCTGTCGTACTGAGACCGGTTCGAGTATCATCGGATAATTTCTGGGGTGAAGTGCTTTCGTTACCCGTATGATTGGAAGCTATAGGACTTGATTTTTGGGACTCAGTCATCCCTTTCATCCTGGGTGATTAGTTCATTCAATTACACCCCCTATGCCATATTGATATTAAAACTCCAGTTGTTCGATGATGTCAATTAAATTCTGATCCTGTCAGTAATCCCTCGGTTATGGTTTGCTTAAGTTTAGCATAACCTGTAACTCAGCCCTTTAGGGCTGATTTTCCCCCGCCAGGGCGGGACTAAAGCCCTGAGTTACATATGCGACAAAGCATTTATCCTTCATAACTGAGGGGTTACTCCTGTCAACATTTTTCTATGACTTTGCGACCCGCAGTTAACAAGACGGGGGATAACT